>JBFHVK010000011.1:0-20091 GCA_041589615.1 Gammaproteobacteria bacterium
CAAACCAGTCCAGAAAACTGGAAGCAACTTCTTAAAGATGTTGCAACATTAATTAATTCGATACGAAGTCATTTACAGAAAGAAAAAACAGAGTTTGAAACTTTTCTTCACCAGGTTACCGACAGGCTTAAAGCCATGGATCAGTTCTTACAAACTGAAACAGAAAGCCTGCAAGCTGCTGAAAATAAAGGCAATGAGTTTGATTTAAATATTCATAATAATGTTGATGAAATACGCCAGGATGTTGACGATGCAGTGGATCTTAATAATCTAAAACAAACAGTCAGTACTAAACTCGATGTTATTACAAATCATATTAAACTCTACCGAGATTCTGAAAAACAACGCCTTCATAACTCTCAACAACAGCTCGACAGTATGCATAACCGTATGCAGGAACTCGAAAATGAAACTCAGACACTTAAGAAAGTTGTCGTAGAGAAAAATAAGCAGGCGATGTTCGATGCATTAACCGGTATTCCAAATCGTCTTTCTTATGAGAAAAAGATTGAGGAAGAGGTTGCTCGCTGGAAACGTTTTTCAAACCCACTTAGCCTTGCAGTATGGGACATAGACTTTTTCAAGAAAGTAAATGACACCTATGGCCATAAAGCAGGTGACAAGGTGCTTAAAACTGTTGCTCAACTCCTCAATAAGCGTATACGGGAAACTGATTTCCTTGCTCGTTATGGTGGAGAAGAGTTTGTTATGCTACTTCCTGGAACAAAACAGGAAGAAACCCTACGTCTGGTTAACAGTCTACGCGAAGAAGTACAAAATTGTGGTTTTCATTATCACGGTGACGCAGTAAAAATAACCGTTTCCTGTGGGGTTAGTTCCTTTAATGAGGGGGATACCGTCAACAATGTATTCGAAAGAGCCGATAAAGCTCTGTACAAAGCCAAGCATAACGGACGTAATCAATGTATTATTGCTTCAAGCCTGTCTGACTGACTTCATTAAATATTCTATCTTTTCAATATGATAGCTTTATCAAAAAACCTTGTTCATAGTCTCAACAGCATACTTATGTACTCCTGAGCCTATTGATAATCAAGCATATCTCGGCTATGTTATGAAGAATTAAATTAATCACAAATCCTATGGAGAGTCAGAGATGATTAAGGTAACACATATATTATCAGGAATTATTTTGTCTTCACTAGTCACTGCTTGCGGACAGAAAAAGCCTTCCGTACCAGATTGTGTCTTCCCTGATTCACCAGCAACTCCTGCACCCGGCTGGGTATGTGATCAACCAGTCGATGGCATAGAACTTTCTGCCGTTGGTTCTGCAGAGAAGTCTTCAGCTGGACATGATTTCATGAAGACCATGGCATCAACCAATGCACGTGTAGCACTCGCTCAGAATATGAAAGTTCAGGTTCGTAACATGATTAAACAGTACGTTGAAACTACTGGTTCAGCAGATACAGAAACAGTCGACAAAGTTCTCACTTCTGTTACCAAGCAAATAACTAATGAAACACTTATTGGCACCAGGATTTATAAAACACGTAAGAGTCCTGGTGGGAATTTATATGTACTTATCGGAATGGATAAGGCAAGTATGCAACAGGCAACAGAAAAAGCTCTTAAAACCAGTATGAAAAATGAACGTGCACTCTGGCAACAATTCAAGGCACAGAAAGGTCAGGATGAATTAGCTGCTGAAATTTCTAAAATGGAAGGCAACTAAAACTACTATAGGATACTGGACTTCAGACCAGAACACACAGGGATGTGTGTGAGTTTTGACCAATTATGATAAAGGATTTTTCATGTATTTTAATACTTATAAATTCTTATCTGCTCTTTTAGTTTTTCTATCGTTTACACCCAATTTTAGCCATGCTTCAAATGAATTCCAGAGCTGGCTAAAGCAAGAACAACAGCAATTTCATGACTATCGTGATAAACGAGATAAAGAATTCTTTCAGTACCTGAAAAGTCAATGGCGTGAAATGAAGGTATATCAGGGTCTTTCACGCGATAACACACCAAAACCTGATTCAATACCTGTCGCAGATACTTCTATTAAACCTTCAAAGCCGGTAGTTATACATAAACCACCTGTACAACCTACCTCTTTACCACTAACAGATTCTGATATTGTTACTACTGATACAACTTCTATAGATAAAATCAAGTCACCTTTATCTACTAATGGCGAAGTTGTGGATCTGAGCTTTTATGGTCATAAACTAACTTTTAACTATGATCCACTCATTATCCATACACTAAAACATTCTGTCGATAATTTATCCATCAGTAATGCATGGTCTAAAATTAGTAAGGCGGATTATGATTCTCTATCTAATCAACTACAAACTCATCGCAACTTACTTAATTTGAATGACTGGGGATATGCTCTCCTTATATATAATCTATCAAAAAAATTACATGATGATATAAATAACCAGTCAATATTCACCTGGTTCTTTCTGACTAAGTCAGGATATAAGACACGTATTGCCTATGACAGGAATCGAGTTTATTTATTACTCGCAACTAAACAGACATTATTTTCTACACCATATTTTGTTTATGATAATACTCGCTTTTATGCAGTGTCTTTTACACAAGATAACATTATTAATCTGACAAACATATATACATATAATGGCAGTTATCCAGAAGCCATTAATTTACTTGATATGAATGTCTCTTATAGTTTCTTATCTAACAAGACTAAAGCAACACGAAATCTCATCTTTCATAGCAATAACAAAGTTTATAATATTCATGTTGGCATCAATAAAGAACTAATTAACTATCTTAATACATACCCTCAGTTGGATATATCTATGTACTTTCATACAGATTTAGATACAACAACAACCGGTTACCTGCTCACTCAGTTAAAACCATTACTGAAAGATAAATCAGAACTTGATGCTATTAATTTATTATTAGACTTCGTTCAATCAGCTTTTTCCTATCAATCTGACAGGCAGCAGTTCGGGACTGAAAATTACTTATTACCTCAGGAAACTCTTTACTATCCTTATTCAGACTGTGAGGATCGATCTGTATTATTTGCCTGGTTAGTCAGGAAGCTTCTAGGTTTAGAAGTTATTGGACTCGATTATCCAGGTCATATTTCTGTTGCTGTAAAGCTTAATGAGAATATATCGGGTGATACTATCTTATATAATGGAAACAAATACATTATAACTGATCCAACCTTTACAAATGCAAGAGCTGGTGTTTCTATGCCTCAGTATAAAAATATCACGCCTGAAATTATTTTAATTAAGCAGTACCTTACTCAATAAATATAAGACTAATTTCTGGTATATAGGTAATTACCAATAATATGACAAGTAACACGAGCATAAAGGGTATACTTGCACTATATACTTCTGATATTGGTTTCTTAAATCTATAACTGGATATAAACAGGTTCATTCCAACAGGTGGAGTCATATATCCAATTTGCATATTGGCAAGAAAAATCACACCGAGATGAACAGGGTGTATCCCAAAATTTATAGCAACTGGCAGTATTAGAGGAACAATTATTACTAATGCTGAGAATATGTCCAGTATTGCTCCAATGAATAAAAGAAATATATTCAGCAAAATTAGAAATGTGTACTTGCTCTCTATGTTTTCATTTATTATTTCAAATAATGTCTCTGGTAGCTCTGCATCTATGAATACATTAGTTAATGCCAACGAGACTGCCAGTATTAGCAATATACTCCCTGACATCGTCATTGATTCCCTGACTATATTGATTATCTGATCTTTTTTTATTTCCTTGTATATAAATACCTCTATTATTATTACATATATTGCAATTAAAGCTGCTGCTTCTGAAATAACAAATAGTCCAGAGTAAATTCCACTCAGTAACAGTACAGGCATTGGTATCTCCCAACGCATATCCCAAATTGCTTTCTGTAAATTTCTATTACTGAAGTTTACTGTTTTTATTTTGAGTTGCTTATTTTTATATAATGCATATATTGATAATGCTATAATCATAATTGCTGAAGGCATCAATCCAGCAATAAAAAGATCATTCAATGTAAACTGTATTTCAAGATCCATCTGCTGTGCCACTATGCCATACAATATCAATGGCAATGAAGGAGCTAGTAATAATCCAAGACTGCCTGATGATGTCACCATTCCAAGCGTAAATTTCTCACTATATTTTGCTTTTATTAATGCAGGGTAGAGCAGGGCACCTAGTGCAACAATAGTTACACCTGATGCTCCAGTAAATGCTGTAAATATTGCAAAGAATACAAATGTTACTACTAGCATAGCACCCGGCATCCAGCCTACCATTGACTGTATCAGGTTCAACATTCTCTGTGATGTATTACTTTCACTTAATAAATAGCCAGTAAAAGTAAACAGAGGCAAGGCTATTAGTAAGGGTGTTTCAGCAATTCTGTATATTTCTATTGCTATTACCTGAAGATCTATACCTGCAATATAAAATCCATATAACGCGCCTGCAGCAATTACTGAAAATAGAGGCGCTCCAGATAAAGCTATAAGTATCAATAATATTACTACAGTGATTGTTAGCATATTATTTATTCAACTGATTCAATTCAATGTAAGATTTTAACGCATATTTAATTGACATGATTAAGAATGAAAATGGTATAACAGATGCTGTTATCCAGAATGGTACTTTTTCAAATGCAACACTTGATGCTTCATATTCTAGCTGTAGAAATACCATACTAAAATAACTAATGATTATGCATATCATTGCTGCAAATATATTATTAAAGAAAGCTGAATAAGCTTTCATATTCACGCTCATATATTTACTAAGTACATCAATATTAAGTTGTTTTGATTTCCTGGCTGCTAAGATTCCTCCAAATAAGCCTAACCAGAGTACCTGTACTCTTAATAGACTCTCTGCCCAGACTATTCCTTCATCAAATACATTCCTTAATATTATCTGAATTAAAGCTAATACAATAACACTCATCAACAGGGCCACTACAACACTATCCTCTAACTGGTGTAATTTGTGAATAATACTGTCTATCTGTGTATTGCTTAACACCACTTAATTCTCTTTATTTCGAATTAATTTAAGAACTTTCTCTACTTCTTCTACTGTTATATTTGATATTTGACCATCAGCTGTGACTTCTTCACGTGCAAGTTTTCCTTTCATATTCCACTTGTCAATTGTTTTACCTTCAGGCTGTATTATTTCCACACCTTGTTCACTAAGGGCGGAAAATGCCGCCTCATTATCTTTTCTATTTTGTCTATCAATATCTCTAAATACAGATGTCATTACTTTTCTGACTATTTCCTGATCTTTTTTTTCTATTTTCACAAACTCATCTTTATTTATCAGCAGTGTTGCATAAATATACGCCAGTGGAATATTCGTTACATATTTAACTTGAGTGTGCCATTGTAAAGCTATAGCTGCGATAGGTGACACAGCTACAGTGTCAATAATATTCGTCTGCAATCCGGTTAGGACATCACCGATATTTAAAGGGATTGGTGAAATACCAAATGACCTTAGCGTAAGTTCAGCCTGTTTGTTATTTGTTGGCGTCCATACTTTATGTTTCATCAGATCTTCCGTTTCTACAATTGGCTTCGTTGACATTGCATATGCAAATCCACCTTCAGATAAGCCGAAACTGATCATCCCAGCTTTTTCCAGTCCTTGTATTATTTTCTTATCAAATAAATTTCTTACTTTATCAACTTCTTCATAATTCCTGAAAAGCATTGGTAATGTATAAATCTGGCTATCAGCAAAATATCTCTGAACAACACCGTTTGAAACAGCAGCGCCATGTAACTGTCTTATTCTGATTTTCTTGAGCACTACCTCTTCTGATCCCATTACACCACCAGGATAAAATTTAAACTTAACGCGTCCATCTGTCAGTTTTTTAACCTGTTTTGCTCCTTCACGCATCTGTTTCATCCAGTATGAACCATCTGGTGCTGCAGTCGATATTTTAAATGTTTTAGCCTGAACCGAAGTTAAGAAACAAATGCTTATTGCTATTAAAATTATTTTTATTTTTTTCATATTCTCAAAACTAAAAATAGTCACTTCCTGATTTTAAAAGTTGTTTCGCTTTTAATTTAGCGAGTGTATTCATCAACCCAAATTCTTTATTTGAGTTTTCATTCTTGATTACTTCTTCTAGTAGACTATTATGTAAATTCTGATTAAATGTCAGTCTCCCATAATATTCTGCATATAACACTTTCGCCATCATATTATTCTGATTACTAACTTCAATCGCAGTTTCAAAATAACTTTTACCTATCTCTGGTTTGCCTCCCAGAGCTGCTGGTATCAGGCTATTTAATACACCAAGATACATATAAGCTGATCCTTGCTGCCAATTATTGTCTAATTTTACTACTGTTTTTAGTATCATTTTTATATGTGGTATCTTAGCGGTGAGATTCCAGTCTTCTCTATTTGCCTGTAGCTTACCTGTCCATGACTGTGCAAGACTAAACAGATAGGCTATATCTTCTTCTTCAGCTTTATTCAATATTTTAACTAGTCCCTCATAATTTGAACTAATTATCCCGCAGTACCTATTTTCATATATACAGATAGCTTCACTTGCTCTGTTTAATGACTTCTGTGTGAGTATTCTTAACCGTTCTTCATTTCTTTGGGTTTCTTCGTCAGAAGCAGATATTTCAGCCTCTATAGATATTAAACCACTATATGCATTCAGCAGATCAGCTGAAGCTTTCAATGAACTTTCATCTTCCGGATTACTTTCAATCATACTATCAATGAGTAGTATATATGCTGGAAGTGCTTGTGAAATTGTAGTCGGATCGTCATTTGTCCGTATAGCTTTATCGAGATTATTTGCGAATGTATCTACCGATAGTGAGCATGCATTCATGAATACAACTATTATTATACAATTTAGTATTATTAGTATTTTTTTCATATATTGTTTTTTTGGTAATATTTTAACGCCAAATTCTATTTAACTAGTTTTCATTTAATTAAAAATGAAGTCACACGTCTGGATTATTCAAGCACCACGTATACTATGTTTTGTAACATTCATTAAGTGTTAACTTACATCAATTTACAGATAAACCACTGTGTCGTAGTAGCGCTTCAATACTTGGCTCCCTACCCATGAAACATTTAAATAATTCCATAGCCTTTTTCGATCCACCTGTCTCTAGAATACACTTCATAAATTGATCACCAGTTACACTATCAAATATACCGTTTTCCTCAAATTTTGAGTATGCATCTGCAGATAGAACTTCTGCCCATTTATAACTGTAATAACCAGCAGCATACCCACCTGCGAATATATGTGAAAAACTATGTTGAAATCTGTTCAATTCTGGTGGTATTACTACTGCAACTGTACTTCTCACTTCATCTAGTAATGTCTGCACACTATCAAATTTATCAGTTCCATATTCCATATGTAATCTGAAATCAAAGAGTGCAAATTCCAGCTGTCTCACCATCAACATAGCTGACTGGAAGTTTCTGGCTTTTATCAATTTTTTATATAAATTTTCTGGTAAAACTTCGCCTGTTTCTACATGTTCTGTTATACATTCCAATCCTTCTTTTTCCCAACAAAAGTTTTCCATAAATTGACTGGGTAGTTCTACTGCATCCCATTCAACTCCTGATATCCCTGATACAAACAGGCAATCAATTTTTGTTAACATATGCTGTAGTCCATGACCAAATTCATGAAATAGAGTCGTTACTTCATCATGATTTAATAATGCTGGTTTACCATTCACAGGTGGGGTTAAATTACATGTTAAATATGCAACTGGTATCTGTATAGTCTCGCCACATTTCATCCTCCCTATGCATTCATCCATCCAGGCACCACCGCGTTTATTATTTCTTGCATATAGATCAAGGTAGAACTGACCTCTTACTATATTTTCCTTATCAATTATTTCATAAAACTTTACATCTTCATGCCATACATCAATTCCCGTTTTTTCTTGTATTTTTATTCCATAAAGCCTGTTCACAATTTCAAATAGCCCTTTTATAACTTTTGGAGCTGGAAAATATGGCTTAAGCTCTTCCTGGCTTATACCATATTCTTTTTGCTTAAGTTTTTCTGACACATACATTATGTCCCATACTTCAATTTTATGAATACCACATGTTTTTTTTGCAAAGTTTTTCAGGGTTTTGAATTCGGCTTTCGCCTGGACACTCGATTTCTCAACCAGGTCCATTAAAAAGGATATGACATCTTCTGTACTTTCTGCCATCTTGTCTGCTATTGATACTTCAGCAAAATTACTATATCCAAGTATTCCAGCCATTTCTTTTCTCAATTCCAGAATTTCTTCCATCACTTCTGTATTATCAAATTCTCCAGCATTTGGCCCTTCTCCTGATGCTCGTGTAGTATATGCTGTGTACATCTCCTCTCGAAACTTCCTTATATTCGAATATGTCATTACTGAAATGAATGACGGTGCATCTAAAGTAAAAACCCATCCATCAAGTTCTTCTTCTTTAGCTGCCTGTTCTGCCATATCTCGCACAAATCCAGGTAATCCATCAAGTTCCTTCTTATCTTCAATGTGTATACGAAATGCCTGAGTTGCATCCAGTACATTCTGTTCAAATTTAGATTTAAGCCTGGAAAGTCTACTCTTCACTTCCTTAAAATGATTTTTCTCATTTTCTTCTAACGCAACACCGTTCATTTTAAATTTCAATAATGCATTTTCGATAACTTTCTGACTAGTCGAGTCTAACTTTTCAAATTCATTACTATTTCTTATTTCTTTATAAACTGAATACAATCTACTATTTTGGGATTGCTCTGTTGAATATGCACTCAACTTCGGTAAACAATTATCATGTGCTTTTCTTAAATCATCGCTATTCTTCACTGAATTTAGATGACTTATGGGAGACCATACTCTGGATAATCTGTTATCCATCATTTCCAGTTCAGTTATAAATTCAATCCATTTTATGGAAGGATTATTCAGTAATTCCTCAAGGTGATTCCTGTTCTCCTGTAATACCTGGTCAATTGATTGCTCTATATCTTCTGTTCTGATCTGTGTGAATTTTGGTAAATCTGTTATATCAAGTATCGGATTATTCATTATTTCTTCATGATCTATTTAGGGTGGGTTTATCTATAGGAGTGCAGATTTTCGATTTTCATGGCTTAGGTAGATTCTATCAAATTTCCTGCTCTACATTGATATACAATCTATCAATATCTGTTGGTTGTAAATATGCACATTATATTATTAATCGTCTGCTCCAGTTCATATTCTTCACTGCTTATGTGGCTATATACCTGTAGTCCAAAAATATTACTCATTAGCATCCTGGCCATAATTTCTGGAGAAGCACCCGGTTTCAGGCTGCCTTGTAACCTGGCATCCACTAATAAACCATAGATCTCCGCTTCTATCTGTGCATACATTCTTCTTACCATTACGCTTATTTCATTGTCGTTTTGCTGTACTTCTAGAAGAGTCCTTAGTAGAAAACAGCTTTTCTGTTCAGATCTGAAGCTAAAGTTAACTACTAGACAATCAAACAGTTTTCGTAATCTCTTCTCTGCTTTATCTTCACTATCTACTGCCTGCTTAATATCTTCAAATAACTGTTCGAAATACAGTTCAAGAGACCTAATAAATAGCTGCCGCTTATTTTTGAATGCTCCATACAAACTCCCAGGCTGTAATCTGGTCGCTTCAACGAGTTCTTTAATTGATGTAGTAGCATAGCCGCTGCGCCAGAATTCATGCATAGCCTTTTCGAGCACTTCTTCCTCTATGAATGTCTGTGGTCTGGCCATATTTTTTTATCCTGTTGATATATCGACAAATTCTAACAATTATTGAATCATCATTCAGTAATAATTATTTAGTTGAATATTCATTCATCAACTATTTTATTTACAATCTGCCTATTCCACTCTCCATTTCACTTATATATCTACTACCTACAAATATCTTTGTACTTTCAGTATAAAACTGTATGTTACATATTTCGCTTTTATGTTTTTTACATCTTCAGATATCCCTGTTTTACACAACGTAGATTTTACTAGTTCATTGGTTTGGGCATTCAGCTTCTATTTTGATAGAGTAGTGAGACCATAATAATGGGGTATTCTGCATTAGTGGCCTATCTATAAATTTTGAATTTATTTGTATTATACTTATCATATAAATACAGGTTTCGTGGTAGTTATCTTGCTACTATCCTGACAATAATATTAATAAATTACTAAATATTATCATTCTCTACTATTATTATATACTGTAGTTAATGATATTTAGTAAAATCAGTATCTTATATATCTTTCTTAAGAACTTGATTTTATTTTAAGTTGTGATTAAATAGCACTTTGACTGGACGTCATTTAAATAAAGTGTGGTTTTTTTGCATCCTGGTAATGTTTAAGAGGATATCCACATTGTACAAGTATGCTGTTACATTAACTGGTTTCTGCCTGATGATGTTTTCTTTCTCCTTAACTGCGGAGGAAGATATACTCAACTGGGTTGGTTGTGGTATTAGTAAAAAATCTTACCTGACTAAGCTGGCATCAGCCTATACTCAAATCAAAGGTACTAATTTCAATATACAGGGTGGTGGCGCTACTCGCGGCATTCGAGATGTTGCTAGTGGTACTGCGGATCTTGGTGGTGCCTGTAGATTTCATTTACCCGCTAATGATCTTGAAAGTAAAACCGGCTTTGAACCCGTTGCCTGGGATGCTCTCGCTATCATTACTCATCCTGAAAATAAAGTTGATAACCTGACTCTAGACCAGGTTAAACAAATATATACAGGTAAACTCACCAACTGGAAGCAGCTGGGTGGCGATGATTTACCTATAAGCCTGTATACCCGAAAGGGTAAAATTTCTGGTGTTGGTTATTCTATTCGATCTTTAATTTTCTCAGATATTAATATGGATTTCAGCTTTACCAAGGAATTCAAGTCTAGTGGTCCACTTGAGAAAGCGATTGAAACAGATAAAGGTTCTATTGCAATGACAGGTGTTAGTAGTGCCCGTCTGAGAAATGTAAAAATCATGAGTCTGAATGACAAGCAGCCAACGTATGAGATGATTAAGAGTGGTAATTATGTACTCTACCGCCCATTATATATAACCTATGATCCCCAGAGCCCTAAAATTGAGACTCTGAAAGATTTCATCAAGTTTTCACATAGCCGAATAGGCCGTAAGATTATGAGAGAAAACGGCGTTGTCCCATACCTGGATGCTCTACGACTTGTAATGATCCAGTCTCGTGAATCACTACAATCTCAAAAACAGAGTGATGAAAACCTGACTTACCAGTAATCAGGCATTCTGATTAAATCTAATAAAAAGCCGGAGCTGTAGTCCGGCTTTTTTCATACTCGCATAATCAGGTATCTATATTCATCGCAGAAAGCGCATTATCCTCAATAAACTCACGTCTTGGTTCTACCTGGTCGCCCATTAGTGTCGTAAACACTTCATCAGCTGCAATCGCATCTTCTATTCTTACCTGAAGCATACGACGAGTTTCCGGATTCATGGTCGTTTCCCAGAGCTGGTCAGGGTTCATTTCACCCAGACCTTTATAACGCTGTATAGACAGACCCTTCCTCGCTTCGTCGAACAGCCAGTCCTTCACGTCAACGATGTTATTGACCAGGTGCGTCTTCTCACCACGTTGAATGTAGGAGCCTTCTGCAAATAGTCCCTCAAGTTTATGATTGAGGTCTGACATTAACTCATATTCTGGACTTTCAAAAAAATCTGCATTTAATACTGTTAGATGGTCTAGGCCATGCACGATCTTCGTTATTTCAATCTGTGGAGTATCCTGTCCTTCTGGCTGATTCGACTGCACACTGAATTCCACGCCCGATGGTTTAGATTTATTTAATAAAATCAATAAGTTATCACAAAAATCCTGAGCTTTTTCTGTGTCTTTCAAGTCAGCTGATGATAGCGGAGTCAGATTGGCCAGCTCACAAAGAATCGTTTCATCATAACGGCGTGAGAGGCGATGAATCACATTCTGAACAGACATAAACGATTTCACCAGCTCTTCAAGTGCAGTATCTGAAATAGCTGGTGTATCTTTTTGTACATGCAAATGCGCATTTGCGAGTGCAAGCTGAAGCAGGTAACTGTTTAGCTCCTGGTCATCTTTAACATATCGCTCCTGCTTACCTTTTTTCACCTTATACAGTGGAGGCTGTGCAATATAAATATAACCACGCTCTATCAATTCAGGTACCTGGCGATAGAAGAAAGTCAGTAATAATGTCCTGATGTGTGAGCCGTCCACATCTGCATCGGTCATGATAATGACGCGATGATAACGCATCTTATCCGGGTTATAGTCATCCTTACCAATACCGCAGCCTAGTGCGGTGATTAGTGTGCCAACTTCCGCTGAAGCCAGCATTTTATCGAAACGGGCTTTTTCTACATTAAGGATCTTACCTTTCAATGGCAGAATTGCCTGGCTTCTACGATCTCGGCCCTGTTTTGCAGAACCACCCGCAGAATCACCCTCCACCAGGTACAATTCAGACAGGGCAGGGTCTTTCTCCTGACAGTCAGCCAACTTACCCGGTAAACCTGCAATATCCAGCGCACCCTTACGTCGAGTCATCTCACGGGCTTTTCTTGCCGCTTCACGTGCTCTGGCGGCTTCCACAATTTTCGCAGTAATCGCCCTGGCATCTGCAGGCCTTTCTACCAGAAACTCCTGAAACTTTTCACTCATTGCTGACTCAACAGCAGATTTAACTTCTGATGAAACCAGCTTATCTTTTGTCTGTGATGAAAATTTCGGATCGGGTACTTTTACTGAAAGTACTGCTGTTAATCCTTCACGTGCATCATCACCAGTGGTGTTAACCTTGTTTTTCTTAGCGACACCTTCCTTTTCCATATACTGGTTAAGGCTACGAGTTAACGCTGCGCGGAAGCCTGCCAGGTGGGTACCCCCATCTCGCTGTGGAATATTATTGGTAAAACAGAATATATTTTCCTGGTATGAATCATTCCACTGCATCGAAATTTCTACACCAATACCATCTTTCATCGATTCGAAATGCAGTACTGTCTCATGTAGAGGTGTTTTATTCTTATTCAGGTGTTCGACAAAGGAGCTGATACCCCCCTGATACTCAAACACATCCTGTTTATCACTTCGCTTATCGGTCAGTACGATGCGTACTCCCGAATTAAGAAAAGACAGTTCTCGCAGGCGCTTTGCCAGGATATCGTAGTGGTATTCTATATTTGTAAATGTTTGATCAGATGCCCAGAATCTAAGCTCGGTACCCGTGGAGTCTGTATCTCCAATCGCTGATAATGGGCCAGTAGGCTCGCCCAGGTGATATTCCTGCTGATATACTTTTCCTGCGCGTTGTATGGTAAGCAGTAACTTATCCGACAGGGCGTTTACCACGGAAACACCTACTCCGTGAAGACCACCTGAAACCTTATAAGAATTATCATCGAACTTACCACCTGCGTGCAGCACGGTCATGATTACTTCAGCTGCAGAAACACCTTCCTCTTCGTGTATATCAACGGGTATGCCACGACCATTATCACTGACTGACACTGAGCCATCTGTATGGATTTTGACATTGATTTCATCACAATGTCCTGCAAGCGCTTCATCGATGGAGTTATCCACCACTTCGAATACCATGTGGTGCAGACCAGTGCCATCATCTGTGTCACCAATATACATACCTGGACGCTTTCTAACCGCTTCCAGACCTTTTAAAACCTTGATACTTGACGAATCGTATGCAGCGGGTTCGCTCATAAAAATCCCCTGAAAAATGAACGATTTATTATACCTGAAATCATTCATTCTTGGGCTATTTATAATTGTCTTTTTACCAACAGGCGTTTCTTCAAACTACTTTAACCTTACCCTGTTCCACGTGGAACATTTTGCATGATTTCCAGCCTGAATGATCAATAAGGGAAGAATCAATAGCAGTTATAAAGACCTGAACAGGTAGTTGAGATAACAATGAGAGAACTCTGTGTTGGTTCTCAAGATCAAGCTCAGCTGGTAAATCATCAAACAGGAAAATACACTCGTTCTGTGTACTCTGTGTGAAAAGGACAAGCTGTGCGATTTTTAGAAGACATACAAGTAGTTTTTGTTGGCCACGTGATACTGAGGTTTGTGCTGAACAACCATTAACGAGTAATTTGATATCAGCACGATGTGGACCTGATTGTGTGTAGCCTTTCAATCTGTCTGAATGGAGATTTTCTTTTAGATAATTTGAAAAGTCAGCATCTTTTGGCAAACCACGACTGTAAGATATCTCAATCTTGTAATCAGGAAACAGCTTTACAGCTAAATCATCGATAACAGGTGTTAATTGAGTGATGTAGTTAAGTCGCATAGATTCAATAGCGCTAGCAGAAGTTGTTAACTGAACATCCCATAATGAGCAAAGACGATCAGATTGCGAAGATCGAAGGGCTGCATTACGCTGGCTCAAGGCAGTTTTATAATCACGCCAGAAAGATAAGAACTTATGTTCCACGTGGAACACACCCCAGTCGAGGTAGCGTCTTCTATTATCAGGTCCTGCGCTAATAAGTTGATGGCTGTCAGGGTGAAGTGCTAGTACCGGAAATTGAACCGAAAGTTCAGATAGTTTATTGACTGTAGAATTGTTAAAGCGGATTTTCTGTTCTGAGAGTGATCGTTCTATGCCAATACGTGACTCATTGTCGAGTTTAGCTATGATTCTAAAATATGAAGCTCCATGCTGAATCAGATGACGAAAAGGGTGCTGTCGAAAAGAACGACCGTAGCTTAAATAATAAATACTTTCGAGTAAGCTTGTTTTACCAGCAGCGTTATCACCACTGATAATTATTAATCTAGCATCAGTCGAAATATCAACAGATTCCAGGTTGCGAAACTGGGATAATGCCAGGCTTTTAAGGCCCATAGTGAAAATTCAGCTTACAGGCGCATAGGCATGATGACGTATTTTGCCTCTGATTCATCAGGGAAGGTGAGTAGGCAACTGCTATTTGCATCCTTGATAAAGCCCTGAACAGTTTCCTGGCTAGAAGTATTTAATACGTCAATCATGTAATTAACATTTATCCCCATCTCAATGGGCTGTCCTTCGTAATGAATTTCTAACTCAACATCTGCTTCTTCCTGGTCCGGGTTCTGCGCCTGGAGTTTTAGAAGATTATTATCCATGATAATACGTATACCACGATATTTTTCATTAGATAAAATCGATGCACGAACTAATGCCTGTTTAAAAGCATCCCGATTAACAACGAGGTTATTACCTGAAGCTTCAGGCATTACACGCTTGTAATCTGGAAAACGTCCATCAATGAGTTTTGATGTAAAACGCTGATTTGCAAGATTGCATTGGATATGATTATTTCCAAGGACAATTCTTACTTCATCATCAGAGTCAGAAAGTAGGCGGTGAAGTTCTGAAACACCCTTACGTGGGATAATCACCTGCTTGTTATCAACCAGACTTGAATCGATAGGCTTCTCACAAAAAGATAATCTATGACCATCGGTCGCCACTGTTCTCAACATTCCGGAGCCTACCTCCATCATGAGGCCGTTAAGGTAATAACGAACATCCTGCTGTGCCATCGCGAAAGAGGTTCGATCAATGAGTGTTTTAAGCAGGCTCTGGGGAACGTTAAATTCATAAACGCTGCTGATTTCTTCAAGAGCAGGAAAATCTGATGCAGGGAGTGTACTTAAACTAAAACGACTACGACCAGATTTTATCAATGCCTTATCACCAGTTACATCGATTGATAACTCAGCATCAGCAGGTAAAGCTTTACAGATATCCAGCAGTTTTTTTGCAGGTAAAGTGATTTCTCCTGCTTCGTCCATCATCTGGTTAACGGTTGATACTAGTTCAATCTCAAGATCAGTGGCTGTAAGCGTAAAATAATCATCATAGGATTTAATTAAAACATTGGCTAAGGCTGGCAGAGTTTGTCTTTTTTCAACTGCACCTATGATTTGCTGAAGCGGATTAAGTAAGTCATCTCGCTGGATCTTTAGTTTCATGTGTCTTCCTAATTATTATATATATAAATATATACTTAGTTATTATTATAAAGCCCACTAATTTCTGGGGATAACTCTATAATAAATAATAATATCAATAACTTATCTAAATAATAGCGTTCTTATAAAGTCTGGGTAAACACCCTGTAAGCTGTAGACAGATTGTGGATAAGTAGTAAACGAAAAGTTATCCCATATCTCATACAATACTTATCCACAGTTTGTTATTAAGCGTCATTATGTACTCTCTAATTACTTAAAATACGTAATAAATTTGTATAATCTTCATCAATTTTACTATCAGATTCCCGAAGCTCTGCAATTTTACGGCATCCATGCAAGACAGTGGTATGGTCTCTCCCACCGAATGCATTGCCAATTTCAGGCAGGCTGTGGTTGGTCAACTCTTTTGAAAGGGCCATCGCAACCTGTCGTGGACGTGTTATTGAGCGACTACGGCTATTTGAATGCAGATCTGAAATTCGGATCTTGTAGTATTCGGCAACAGTTTTCTGAATGTTTTCGATAGTGACCAGTCGATCATGCAGGGCAATCAGGTCCCGTAAGGTTTCCTTCGCAAATTCCAGAGTCACGGGTTTGCCAGTGAAATTTGCGGTAGCCATTACCCGTCGTAGTGAGCCTTCAAGTTCTCGGATATTAGAGCGTATTCGTTTTGCGATGAAAAAAGCGACTTCGTTAGGAAGTTCCAGGCCAAATTCCTCAGCCTTTTTATGCAGAATGGCAACACGTGTTTCAAGCTCCGGTGGTTCGATACAAACAGGTAAACCCCAGCCAAAGCGTGATTTCAGGCGCTCTTCAAGACCATCTATTTCCTTGGGATAACGGTCACAGGTAAGAATAATCTGACGACCACCCTCAAGTAGTGCATTAAACGTATGAAAAAATTCTTCCTGGGAACGCTCTTTACCAGCAAAAAACTGGATATCATCAATTAACAGTACATCAAGCGAGCGATAAAACTGTTTAAATTCGTCAATACTGTTGTGCTGTAATGCCTTGATCATGTGTGAGACAAAGCGTTCAGAGTGCAAATAGACGATTCTGGAAGCAGGGTTATTAGTGAGTATCTGGTTGCCAACAGCGTGCATTAAGTGTGTTTTACCCAGGCCTACACCACCATATAGAAAAAGTGGGTTATACGATCCTGCAGGATTCTCAACTACCTGTAATGAAGCGGCTTTGGCAAGCTGGTTGCTTTTGCCTTCAATAAAATTATCAAAGGTAAAACCAATATTCAGGTGGCTCTCGAGAGATTCATTTGAAGGACGAGGAGTTTCCGGTGGTGGAGAAGGCTGAGTTGGCTGTCGTAACGGGCTTTGTGAAGCGAGTGGACTGGCAGCCGGTTTTTTACGTGTGCTACCAATGTCCAGTTTTACTGAAATGTCACGATTTGTATCTATTTGCTGACAAATAGTCGTTATTTGTTGTAAAAAATGCTGTTTAACCCAGTCCTTTACAAAGCTGTTAGGGGCGAACAGACACAGTTGATCCTGCGACTCTTCGGTTTGTAAAGGTCGTATCCAGGTATTAAGTTGCTGGTCGGATAACTCTTGCTCCAGGCGCTGAAGACATTGATCCCACAAAGCTGTTGACACGAAAAAATCCCCAATATGAATCCAAAGCGCCTCCCGTCAGTCTAAGAAGTTAAGAATGACATTGCGTAAGAGGATTCGAAATGAATGCTGAAAAAAGCGAGCTTAGATTTTAACCCGCAATGTGTGACGGTGAAACTAATATTCTCAGTATTAATGACGAAGAATTTCAGATGATGTGGTGAGCAATCGATTATTAGCCCTGAATAGACACAAAAAAAGGGCCTGGCCTGACAGGACTGATTAATTTCGTTTATTACATGTTATTACTTTGACTCTGACGCTGGCTAATATTAGAATACACGGCCCAAAATTTCGTGATGAACAACTTAGGTCAGGATCAATGAAAAGAACCTTTCAACCAAGCCGCATCAAGCGTGCACGTACACATGGTTTCCGCGCGCGTAGTCGCACTGTTGGTGGCCGTAAAGTATTAAAAGCACGTCGTGCAAAAGGCAGAGCTCGTCTTTCAGCATAAGACTGGTGAATGCTGTCTTAACTGAATGACAGATAGCAGGGCATGTTTTGGAAAACAATTTTCTTAGGAAAAACAAAGGCTTTCCCGAACATGTCCGTCTGTTAAAAGCAGCAGAGTTCAGTCGGGTCTTTAAAGACCCCATACGCTCAACTGACCGCCTTTTTACCATATTAGCGGTAAGCAATGATGTGAACCATGCTCGACTAGGGCTGGCCATATCAAAAAAAAACGCCAAACGTGCAATTGATCGCAATCGAATAAAGCGTCTGGTTCGAGAAAGCTTTCGATTGTCACTATCTGAAATGCCTGCTATTGACCTGGTTGTTATGGCAAAACCGGCGACCAAAAGTGCGGAAAATCAACAAATAGTGCAATCATTGCAGCAGCACTGGAACAGGCTAAGCAAACAATGCGCAAAATTTTGATCGCAATAATACGTCTGTACCAGTACGCTATTAGCCCGTATTTACCCCCAAGCTGCCGATATACACCTACGTGTTCTTCCTATGCAGTTGAAGCGATTTCCCGATTTGGTATATTTCGCGGTGGCTGGATGGCGCTACGTCGTGTCGGACGGTGTCATCCCTGGCATGAAGCAGGATATGATCCCGTTCCAGAATTGCCAGAAGAGCCGGTAAATTCAACAAAACATAATGATCATCAACATAGCGGCCGGTGTAAGCACTGACTCCCTGTAAAATAGATTAAGAATTAAAAGACATCATAATGGAAAACCAACGTACCATTTTATATATCGCATTTTTCTTTACATTATTCCTGTTATACCAGGAGTGGCAAAAAGATTATGGCCCAGCACCGGTTGTTACAGAAACAGAACAGCTAGGGGCAGCACAGGGGGTTACCGATGCTGAGATGTCAGCAATACCTGTCGCCGATGTGCCGGTAGATACAGATCAGGGTAGTGAAGGCGTACCGGTAATTAATGAGCAGGCTTCATCAACTCGCCAGTCGGTAAGGGTAGTAACCGATGTACTGGACCTGAAGATCGATACCCAGGGGGGTACGGTTTATCAGCTGGACTTGCGTAAATACCAGAAAAGTGCAGATGAGATGGATAAGCCATTCCGTTTATTCACGAGCCAGGAAAGTCTCTATCACATTGCACAATCGGGCCTTGTATCTGCAGGTGGAATTGCACCAAACCATAAAGACATCTACACAGCGGAAAAAACTGAGTATCGTCTAGCGGAAGGTGAAGATGAGTTAAAGGTAGAACTAAGCTGGAGTAAAGACGGTGTCAATGTCGTTAAGATATTCACCTTCATGCGTGACAGCTATGTGATAGATGTCGAACATAAGGTAACCGCAGATAGCTGGTCAGGTTCTGAATATCGACAGCTGGTAAGATCATACCAGGAAAGCCAGTCTATGATGATACCGACGTATGTTGGTGGCGTTGTCTATAACGATGACATCAAATATGAAAAACTGGATTTTGGTGACATCGCGGATCAGAGCTTCAAGTCAGACATGAAAGGTGGCTGGATTGCGATGATAGAGCACTATTTCCTCTCTGCCTGGGTGCCAGATCAGCAACAGACCAATTACACTTACACATCACACCCAACAGGTAATCGTTATACATTAGGTATGCGCTCACCTGCACTGTTAGCCAGCGCAGGTCAGCCAGCTGAATTTAAAAGCCAGCTGGTTGTAGGCCCCAAATTACAGGATCGTCTGGAACTAATCGCGCCGGGTCTTGAACTGACGGTTGATTATGGTGTGCTAACCATACTGTCTAAGCCGTTATTCTGGTTACTCAAGCAGTATCACACATTATTTGATAACTGGGGCTGGGCGATAATATTCCTTACTATCACCGTTAAGCTGGTATTTTATAAGTTATCTGAAGCGGGTTATCGCTCTATGGCGAAA
>JBFHVK010000012.1:0-19385 GCA_041589615.1 Gammaproteobacteria bacterium
AAAAAACTGATTACACCAATAACCATAGGAGCATTCTAGTATGGCGGTTAAAAAGAAAGCTGCAAAGAAAAAAGTAGCCACTAAAAAGGCTGCGGCATCTGCTGTTAAAAAGCCACCAACCAAAAGTGAGATTCTGAATCATATCGCCGCTGAGACAGAACTGAGTCGTAAAGAAGTAACTGCTGTACTGGATAGTCTGTCTGGTCTGATCGAGAAAAACCTCAAGCCACGCGGAGCTGGTTTCTTCAATCTGCCTGGCCTGCTGAAGATCAAAGTTATTAAGAAGCCAGCTGTTAAAGCACGCAAGGGTACTAACCCTTTCACTGGCGAAGAAATGATGTTCAAAGCCAAGCCTGCACGTAAAGTGGTTAAAGTTCTGCCACTGAAAGGCCTGAAAGACATGGTTTAAGCCTCTGTCCTGAGACAGGCAACGGGGCTATGTAATATTCGTTACATAGCCCCACCATGCTACCAGGGCAATTGGCTTGCCTGAAATAGCCATCCTCTCTACGCTAATTTCATCATTTTCTTCCTATCGCTGCATAATAACAGGGATGCAATTTGGAACGGATAGCGCTATTCACTATAATGCAGGCATATGAATACTCTGGCACAGACATTACCTAAATCACTTCAACCTGGCTCTCCCCTGCTGGTTAAACTTAACCGTGTATTACCGGTTCTGGTAACTATTATTCTGGTTATTGCCTGCAGCTATACACTTTCACAGATCACCTGGTTATTGATACCAGATGATACTACTTCCGAGCGTCCACCATCTACGAGCCGAAGTTCAGGTAAACCAGCCGCTGCCGCCTTACAAAATTACCGTCATATTAGTGATGCACACCTGTTTGGTATCTTCCAGCAGGGAGAAACCACAACAAGAATAACTACCAGCGCCCCTGATACACGCCTAAATCTGGTACTCAAGGGTATACTGGCGGCAACACCGATGGAAAATGCAAACGCCATTATTTCAATTGGCAAGAACGGCGCAGAAGACAACTATGCGATTGGTGACAAGGTATCCAGCGCTACAATTCGGGAAATCCACGAAGACAGGATCATACTGGAGCGCAGTGGCCGACTGGAAACACTGCGTATGCCTAAGGACTTTGACAATAGCTTTATCCAGTCGACACCGGCCGATTCCTCGATGGGTAGCAGTAATAACAGCCCCGGTGCAGTATTAGCCGATATTCGCAAACAGATTCTCAAAAATCCGACCTCCTTTGGACAATTTGCGATACCTGTGCCGTATAATGAAAACGGTAAATTACGTGGCTACCGATTACAGCCACAGGGCGATCGCGCATTATTTGATAGCGTCGGACTAAAAGACAGCGATGTAATCGTTGCAATAAACGGCGTTGACCTGAATAACCCTGCCCAGGGAATTAAAGCGCTCAGAACATTACAGAGCGCTAAACAGATAAACGTTACTATTCTGCGGAATGGCGCCGAAATGCCGCTGCAGTTCGACATTCCTTAAGAGAAACTTATGTTGAAGCACCAGGACTATATAATGTTGCACACCCTGAAAAACAGAGTGACTGATATAACGACAGACTTAGCATTGTTTAAACCCACCGCATGGTTGCTGCTTTTCTGCCTGCTGGGTACCGGACTGCTGTTACCTGCTTCAATACAGGCCCAGGAAAACCAGATCACACTCAACCTTAAGGAAGCGGATATTCGTGCACTCATCAGCACGGTATCAAAATTCACTGGTAAGAACTTCGTTATAGACCCTCGCGTAAAAGCAAAAGTCACCGTTGTTTCATCAAAGACTATGTCTGAACGTGAAGTCTACGAAGTATTCCTTTCTGTCCTCCAGGTACATGGCTATGCCGCAGTGCCCGTAGGCAATATCATAAAAATTGTTCCCGAGGTGAATGCAAAACAGGGTCCACTACCCGTTGTGAGTGGCCGCAGTAACGGCACCGACGAGTTAATAACAAAAGTCATTACACTTGATCATGTACCTGCAGCTCAACTGGTCCCCATACTACGCCCACTGGTACCCCAGCAGGGTCACCTTGCCGCCTACAACCCGACCAACACACTTATCGTTACAGACCATGCGGCGAATATAAAACGCCTGGTACAGATTATTCATAATATCGACCGCCCAGAAAGTGACGAGCTGGAAATCATTCCGCTCAAACATGCATCGGCTTCCGAACTGGTGCGCATTCTCAATTCATTACAGGCAACCGGTGGTGGCGCAGGTGGCAAAGCACCTGCCAACAAACAGATTACACTGGCATCTGACGATAGAACCAACAGCATCCTGATGAGTGGTGAGCGATCAGCGCGCCTGAAAATTCGTGCCACCATCGCTCATCTCGACACACCGCTGGATAACGAAGCAGGCAATACGCATGTGATTTATCTCAAGTATGCGAAAGCCGAAGACATTGTCACCATACTCACTGGCGTACAGAAAAAGCAGGAGTCTGCACAGAAAAAAGGCGCGCCTAAAACGGCTGCTGTAAATACCAATGCTGAAGTTGATATCCAGGCCGACGAAGCCACTAATGCACTCATCATAACCGCAGGGCCAGATGTAGTACGCCGCATGAAGTCAATTATCAGGCAACTGGATATACGACGTGCACAGGTTCTGGTGGAATCCATTATCGCCGAGATATCAAACAATACGGGTAAGGAATTTTCATCCCAGTTTGCGGTTGGCGGCAAGGAAGGCGATACAGATGGAAGCGTACCCATTGGAGTAGGAAATTTTGGTGGCACGGGCGGCATTATCGGTTTGTTTAGCCGTGATAACCAGACCATCGCAAACTCTCTGGGTGATGGCATTACCTTTGGTGTTGGCAGCGATAACGGAACACGTTTTGCATTTCTACTAAAAGCACTCTCCGCAGATGCCGCGACCAACATTTTATCTACACCCAGTATTGTAACTATGGATAACCAGGAAGCTGAAATTGTCATCGCTCAAAATGTTCCCTTCCTGACCGGTTCATTTACAACCACCGCCGATGGTGCAAACAATCCGTTCCAGACAGTTGAGCGTCAGGATGTCGGCATCACCTTAAAGGTTACGCCACAGATCAATGATGGCAATACGATAAAACTCGACATCGACCAGGAAGTATCCAATGTTGCGCAATCGGCAACGGCCAGCTCGGACATCATTACCAACAAACGCTCTATCAGCACATCTGTACTGGTTGAAGATGGTGAAATACTGGTACTCGGCGGCCTGATTGACGACACACTTCGTGACCAGGTTTCCAAAGTCCCTGTTCTGGGTGACATACCGCTGCTTGGCTGGTTATTCCGTTCACATAGCACGACCAAGGAAAAACAGAACCTGATGGTATTTATGCGTCCAAGCATTATGCGTGACTCGGGCGCAGCCGCTTTCCATACTAACCAGAAATATAATTATTTACGCGCTCAACAGATTGATGCGACTGAAAACGGATTTGGTTTATTAAGCGAGCAGAGTGCACCTTTACTGCCGCCACTGGAAGAAATCGCACCCAATAATCTGAAGCACGGCACATCAGATAAGTCTAATAGCGACAAATCGAAAGAAGATAATAACCAGGTTACCAATGAAGATTTCGAATAACGAAACTCTTTCAGTTACAGAGGCACCACTACTTCCTGCGCTGACTGCGCAAAGTATTTCCTATTCCTTTGCCAAACGTTATGGCGTTATGCTCGGGCAGATCGATGAAGATAAAGCACAGATACTTTACCGTGGAGAACTGAATCCCCAGGCAATTGCCGAGGTAAGGCGTATCATCGGTAAGCCGGTCAAATTATCGCAAATCAGTAGCGAGCAGTTCGATGCACTGCTCACACAAACCTATGAGCAGAATTCAGATCAGGCAATGGCGATGATGGAGGGCGTCAGTGATGAACTGGACCTGGATCAGCTAGCTGAAACCATCGAGCCGGAAGATTTGCTCGAAGCAGAAGACGATGCACCAATCATTCGCCTGATAAACGCCGTATTAACCGAAGCCATAAAAATTAATGCCTCCGATATTCACATCGAGGCCTTTGAAAATCGCATGCGAATTCGTTTTCGTGTCGATGGTGTTTTACGCGAAATATTACAGCCACCAAAAAATATCGCGCCACTGGTCATTTCACGTATCAAGGTTATGGCGAAACTCGACATTGCTGAAAAGCGCCTGCCACAGGATGGTCGAATATCGCTTAAAGTTGCAGGCCGTTCTGTCGATGTTCGTGTTTCTACTTTGCCTTCAGGGCATGGTGAACGTATCGTATTACGTTTGTTAGATAAACAGGCCGGCCGCCTCAACCTGCAACACCTTGGCATGTCTGAAACTGACCGTGATCGACTCCATGATTTACTGTTGCACCCCCACGGCATAATCCTGGTTACCGGCCCAACCGGCTCAGGTAAAACCACAACCCTCTACGCCGGCCTTACACAGCTAAACGATAAGAGCCGCAACATCCTTACTGTCGAAGACCCGATAGAATATTACCTCGACGGTATTGGACAGACACAGGTCAACACAAAAGTTCAGATGACTTTTGCCAAAGGCCTGCGCGCTATTCTGCGCCAGGACCCTGATGTCGTAATGATTGGTGAAATACGCGACCTGGAAACAGCGTCCATTGCCGTGCAGGCCAGTTTAACCGGCCACCTCGTACTTTCCACATTACACACCAATACCGCGATCGGTGCTGTCACGCGTTTACGTGACATGGGTGTTGAACCATTTCTATTAGCCTCCAGTTTAATCGGTGTACTTGCACAGCGACTTGTACGACGCCTCTGCCCTCATTGTAAGGAAGCCCATACAGCCATAGAAAGCGAATGCCAGTGGCTGGGAATTGAGCCTGCCGATGCACCTGAAATTTATCGCCCGAAAGGCTGTGACGAATGTAATCAGCTTGGATTTATTGGCCGTACCGGTGTGTATGAATTAATTCCTGTCGATGACACCTTACAGCAGATGATTCATGACGGCGAAGGCGAACAGGCGATGGAAAAATATGCACGCCAGTTCACCAATAGCCTGCGCATGGATGGCAGACGACTGGTTCTGGAAGGCATCACCTCACTGGAAGAAGTGCTCCGGGTATCACGCGAAGACTGAACTGATGGCCGCATTCGAATATATAGTACTGGACGCAAAAGGACGCGAAAAAAAAGGCGTTATCGAAGGCGACACCCCACGCCAGGTTCGACAGATATTACGCGATCGCGGCATGATGCCATTACACATAGATGCTGCGGCTAGACAGGATAAGAAGCAGAAAGACCAGCCGGTTCAAATTTCACGTCGTGGTATCAGCGCCACCGACCTGGCATTATTCACACGCCAGCTGGCCACACTGGTACGTGCGGCTCTACCGTTAGACGAAGCGCTGTCTGCGGTGGGACAACAAACCGAGAAACCGCGCATCAAGAGCATGGTATTTGCCCTGCGATCAAAAATTCTTGAAGGCCATACACTGGCTGCGGGCCTCTCCGATTTTCCGAAAATTTTTCCCGAACTGTATCGCGCCACGGTGGCTGCCGGAGAATCATCCGGGCACCTTGATATCGTTCTAGACCGACTCGCTGATTACACTGAAAGCCGTCAGCAGATGAGCCAGAAAATTGCACAGGCAACTATATATCCAGCAATACTGACTGTGATGGCATTCCTGGTTGTTACCGGATTGCTTATTTTTGTCGTGCCACAGATCGTAGAAGTATTCGATACATCCGGACAGAAACTACCCACCATCACCCTCATAATGATCTGGATCAGCGAATTCCTGCAAAGCTGGTGGCTGTTACTTATTCTACTGGCAATCGCTGCATTTTTTGCGATTCAGAAATATTTATCCATACCCGCTAACAAACATCGCTATCACCTCACACAACTCAAGTTGCCTGTTATTGGTCGACTCGTGCGAGGCCTTAACACGGCACGCTTTGCACGCACACTTAGCATTCTTTCTTCTAGTGGAGTTCCTGTACTCAGTGCACTACAACTTGCTGCACCCGTCATTACCAACCTGCCCATGCGAGCAGCCGTTATTGAAGCCGCAGAAAAAGTTCGTGAAGGATCAAGTATTCATGGATCACTGGAACGCAGCAAACTGTTCCCTCCGATGACCCTGCACCTGATCGCCAGCGGTGAAGCCTCGGGCAACCTGGAAGACATGCTGGAAAAGGCATCCACTCAACAGGAACGCGAACTCGAAGTGCTCATTGCCACCTTTATGGGCCTGTTTGAACCTCTGTTGATTGTCGCCATGGGGGTTATTGTATTAATGATCGTGCTGTCGATTTTGCTACCGATCATCAATATGAATGACCTGATGTAATCCACGACGTTTACTTAAATATTTATAAAGACAACTGCAGAATTTAACGCATTGAAGTACAGGAGATCTTTGAACCTGCCCTGCTTAATAGTCGTCATTCCCGCATGCTTCTAGCGGAAATCCAGTTCCTTGCACACAGATATTATTCTCCGGGCTTAAAGATTTGCTACCCTCCGTTCAGGAGCGGCGCATAAGTCTTTCATATACGAATAAGTATTCAGCTAATGATATTTTTCATTAACTCGATGAAGAAAATATTTACTACCTGAACAATCTTCCTATATGTTTATAAGCAAGGATATAAACAACACCCGCAAGTGCACCGTATAGATGGGCATTCACCGCCACACGCCCACCCGCCATCGATTCCGAGCCCGGCAAGGCACCATACCACTGCTCCCATACCAGCTTGGCAGTCATCAGCACAAGCAGCACGAAGCCGCTCAGGCGATAGCGTTTATATTCCAGCCAGCCTCCAATTATAAATAGACCGTGCAGCACGCCAGACAGGCCTACATAACGATTCAGCTGTCCATCAAGCAATAGTCCTGCACTGCAAACCAGCGCCAGGCTGAGCATCGCGAGTATCCAGTATGCTGGTGTCTGGTAGGCGCTGAAAAACAGCATCACAATGACCAGCCCTGCCATATTCAGCCCAAGGTGATTCCAGCCCAGATGAGTTACGTGCCCGCTCAACATCCGCCATAGCTCGCCCTGCTGTATTAGCACACGGTCAAAGCGCAGCAAATCATGTAACTGCAACAGCTGTATCAGAAAACACAGCAGGATGAGAACCAGCCAGAGCTTGCGGCGTCTAATTTGTTGTAATATGAACATCATGTGCGATTATTCTGCCATCTGGTATGATATTGCCCAAGTAAAAAATATTTTTTCATCTGGAGCTACATGTGAAAGCACATTCAAGAAAACAGCAGGGATTCACGCTGATAGAAATTATCGTCGTTGTCGTCATCATTGGCATACTCGCCACCTTTGTTGCCCCTAAATTCCTTGGCCGCACCGATGACGCGCGTATCACCAAGGCAAAGAATGATATTCAGGCACTGGAAAGTGCCCTCGAGTTATACAAACTGGATAACTTTACCTACCCTACCACCGACCAGGGCCTGGAAGCACTGATTACCCAGCCATCCTCTGACCCGGTCCCCGGCAACTGGAAACAGGGTGGCTACATTAAGAAATTACAGAAAGACCCGTGGCAGCGTGATTACCTCTACCTGAGCCCGGGAGAGCATGCAGAAATTGATATTTACTCTCTTGGTGCAGATGGTATTGAAGGTGGCGAAGGTCCCAACGCCGATATTGGAAACTGGGATTAAACTGCTTTCCATAGCACCTTATGATCATCCGGCCAGCTGTTCCGACATCCATCAGAAACAGGGGATTTACCCTGATAGAAATTCTGGTGGTGATTGTTCTTATCAGCATTATGATTGGCCTGGTAGTCGTCAATTTTTCACCCGGCGGTGAAGAAGACGTGGCCGAAGAAGAAGTTCTCCGGCTACAGAATTTGCTAAATTTTGCACATCAGCAGTCCGTTATTCGCGCACAGGAATACGGAGTTCGTTTCTATACAACCGGCTACCGTTTTATGCAGTATGACGAACTGAACGATAGCTGGTTTGATATTGCCAATGATCGTCTATTTAAAGTGCGCACTTTACCCGAACCATTCGAACTCGATCTCTATATCGATCAGCTACCGGTAGAAATCCCCGGTTCATTTGATGATGATCCCGAAGTGGAGGCAATAGATACTGAAACAGGAATCAGTACAATTACGCCGCAAACTGTAGAAGATAAAATTAAACCACATATTTTTCTACTCTCCAGCGGTGAGCTTACTCCTTCCTTTGAGCTTAGATTAAGAATTCCGGGCAGTGATATTGAAGAATACCTGCGCGGTTTACCCGAAGGCGATTATCGGCGAGGAAGACCTGATGAATAGTCGTGGTTTTACCCTGATTGAAGTCATGGTTGCACTGGCAGTTATCGCAATTGCACTGGCATCGTTAATTAAGGCATCGGGTAATCATACCTATTCTGCCGCTTACCTTAAAAGCAAAACACTCGCACATTATGTTGCCATGAACGAGATAGCCCAGCTTAAAATAAGTAAAGCATGGCCCGACCTGGGCACAGAAAAAAAGTCGTCAGAGATGGCAGGCGTTGAATGGTACTGGACACGAGAAATCCAGAAAACCGCCGATGAAACTGGCAACATTCGCAGTGTAAAATTTACGGTTTACCAGGATGAAGACAGGCAACATAACCTCACCAGCCTGCAGGCCTATCTATCCAACCCTGCTTCAAGTACAACAGCAGCAGATTCAACCACGGGTGGTACTAACCCGTGAAGCAGCACAAACGCTCCATTACAAATGGCTTTACCCTGATAGAAGTGATGATTGCCATGGCCATTTTTGCAATCCTCGCCGTACTTTCCTATACCGGGCTGCAGTCAGTGATTACCAGTAAAACCGGTACTGAAGCCGAACTGGAGCGCCTGCAACAACTTCAGATCACCATGCTCAATCTAACCACCGACCTGCAACAGCTAAGCAATCGAGATGGCCATGATTCACTAGGAGGCAAATTACATCGACTTAGCAGTCAGAACAGTGACTACCTGGTTGAATTTACTCGCAGTGGCTGGCGCAATCCTGCAGACCAGCCTCGCAGTACGCTACAACGTGTTGCCTATCAACTCGATGAAGATCGACTGCTTCGTATTTACTGGCGTCATGTAGATAGAGCAGACGAAGAGGACCGTGTTGAACGAGATTTGATGGATAATGTTAAAACATTACAGCTACGCTATCTCGATGATGAAAACCAGTGGCAGGATAACTGGCCTTCCGCCATGGCTCTCACCACGGGAGATCCCGTCGGGCTTCCAGTGGCCATTGAAATCGAGCTTGAAATGGAAGACTGGGGAAAGATCAGCCGTATTATCGAGGTCGTTCAATGAGCGGCCAGAAACAGTCCGGCGTTGCATTACTTACCGCCTTGCTGGTGGTATCACTGGCAACGATACTCGCCGTCTCCCTGGTTGATCACCTGAACTACGATATTCGACGCACCGAGAATATCCTGCGCATGGACCAGGCACAGTTATATAACGCCAATGCGGTTGAATTCGGCATGAGCCTGTTACAACTCGATCGAGAAATAAACAATGAACACGATACCCTCACAGAATATGGTGACCACAACCTGCAGGTTTACCCGGTAGCTGGCGGCCAGGTTTCTGCAAAAATACTCGATCAGCAGGGCTGCTTTAACATTAACAACCTGGCGAGTAGCGGCAACAACCTGTCGCGTAATAGGGCCATATACAACCGTTTACTGAGCCAGCGGGGTATTGATGACAATAATGCAAACACACTCACCGATAGCCTGATAGACTGGCTTGACAGCAATGATATCAGTGAAGTTTTCGGCGCTGAATTCGATTATTATCTTGGTCAGCAGCCACCTTATAGAACCTCAAACTCAATGATGACATCCATTAGTGAACTTCGCCTGGTAAAAGGCTATACCCCCGAGATCATCAACCAGCTGGAGAACGATATCTGTGTTTTGCCTTCCACGAACAGCCATATCAATGTCAACACGGCCAGCCTGGAAATGTTAGAATCCATCGACGGGCTAGAAGGCCAGGGTGAACGCATTATCAGGGACAGGGATGGCAACCCCGAAACACCTGATGATGACGCACCATTTGCTGCCCTTGGCGATTTTACAGAGTATGTTAAAAATCAGCTTAAAGTAAAAGAGTTTAACAGTACGGGTTTACAGGTTTATTCGGAGTACTTCCTGATGTATTCCAGTACACAGCTAGGCACCGGAAATGTAAGCTTGTACAGCATGATTTATCGTAATCAGAGTGACGCTAAAACCGAACTGATTCGGCAGTCACGGAGCACATTATAAATGAGTGAGTTTATTCTTATTCACTACAAACCCGGGCACTCATCCGGTTTACAGTACTGGGCGATGGGCGCTGACCAGCATCCATCTATTACCCTCGCACACGGTAAACTGGAGGAGCTTGCGGCAGTTAGTCATGGCAAGAAAGTCATTGTCCTGATTGATGCACACTACACCACACTCGAATCGGTCAATATACCCAGCAAAAATCGTACTAAACAACGCCAGGCTATTCCGTTCGCCATGGAAGATCACCTGGCTGACGATATAGAAGATACCCACTTTGCTATCGGCAAGGCGGAAGATAACCATTCGATTCCTGTAATTGCAATCCAGCGCAAACTATTAGAGGAAACACTACAGCTATTCGCACAATACAATATCAAGGTCGATGCGATATCCGCTGACAGTATTGCCATGCCTGGCAGCAACCAGCAATGGTGCATTCTACTGGATGAAGATAGTGCACTGATTCGGACTGGATCCAACAGGGCTCACTGTTGTGACAGGGAAAATACTGCGCTGATCGTCGATGCCTTATTACAACAGGCTACCCAAACACCCGAATCCATTCTATTTATAAGTCGCGAAAGTGATCATGAAGCAGAATCCATACTCGATCTAGATATTCAGATCGAACATCGCAATTACAAAAATCACAGTCTTGAGATATTTGCACAGCACATCAGGCAAATTAATGATTTCAATTTATTACAGGGTGAATTCACACCCAAACGGCAAACCAGCTTCGGCTGGCTTCAGCCCTGGAAAGCAGTTGCTGGCATTACAGCAGTATGGATTACCCTGCAACTGGGCTATGCAGTCCTCGAAACAAGTCAGCTAGAAGCCAGTAATCTGGAAATTAGTAAACAGATAGAACAGCAGTTCAAACGGGCAATGCCTGAAGCGCGCAAAACCAGCAACATGCAAAAGCGTGTCGAACGCAAACTTAGCGAACTGAAAAGTGGCGCAGGCTCTACATCTAAAGAAGGGTTTCTACAAATACTCGATAAGGCCAGCCCGATTATTTCGTCCAGCAAAAAGATAGATATTAAAGCGGCCGTCTACAGAAATAATTATATAGATATGGATATGTCTGCATCTTCATTACAGGACATCGAAAAATTAAAAGCCCAGCTCGATAAACTACCCGGCATTAAAGTCGTACTATCCACCAGTGTTGAGAAAGACATGGTTAAAGGACGCCTTAGACTGGAGGCAAACGGATGAATGCACTAGACAATCTCCTGCAGCCATTAACTCAATGGCTCGATAGCCTGCAAAAACGTGAGCGATTAACGGTTTACGTTGGCGCCATTGCTTTTGTACTTATCCTCTTCTACCTGGTCATCTGGGAGCCTGTCATCTCGGCACATGAAAATGAACAGTTAAAACATCACTCACAGCGCCAGCTATATAGCTGGATGAAAGATGCTGCGGATGAAATACAGGCCATTAATAGCAGTGGCGGCAGCTTTGCTAACCGCTTTCGCAACCAGTCCATCTCAAGCCTTGCTGATCGCAGTGCGACCACAACCGGCATAAAACAGTTCATCACCAAAATAGACCAGAGCAAGGATGGCGCAAAGGTTAATTTAAAATCTGCTGACTTCGATCGCATTGTCACCTGGCTTGCAGAGCTTGAAAACAAATATGGCATTGTAGCGACACGTGTCAAAGTCGAAAAATCCAGCGCACCAGGCGCTGTAGACGCAGACATAACACTCGAACGTACCTCGTGATTTCTGGCGACACATATTAAACGCATATAATACGATTACTTAACTATCTATGAAAAAACGTTACTACATTTTGATAGCCATTATTTCCTATCTGTTCTTTACCCTGGGAAATATTCCAGCCGCCAAAGTAGTCTCGCTTGTAAAAAACAATACAGATATTCCCGCCAGCCTGTATGGTGTTTATGGCAGCCTGTGGAAGGGTGGTGCAGACAAATTGCTGATTATTGACAGCCCTGAAATCAATAATCTCCAGTGGTCTGTCAACCCGGCATATTTACTACTTGCAAAACTTCAAACAGAACTACAGGCCACAATTCACAACCAGAATATAACAGGTGATGTGTCCATAGGAGCAGGCGGCACACTGGTCGCATCTGATCTTCGGAGTCGCATTGATGCATCCGTTATGCAGGACTTGATTAAGCTGCCACTTGGCGAACTTGATGGCACATTTATTATAAATATACTTCGACTAGAGGCCGAGCAGAACACACTGCCATTAGTCGATGGCACTATCAAATGGCAAAGTGCGAAACTCACTCTGGCAGAAACCGTTGACCTGGGACATATCAATATTACGCTCAAGCCAGGTGATGATAATGACTTATTGATTTCAATTAGCAATCAGAAAGGACAGATATCACTGGATGGAAAAGCAAGCGTCGATAGCGACAAAGGCTACACACTAAACCTTAAATTCACTCCTGATTCAAGCGCAACACAGAATATAAGACAGAGCCTGCAAATGTTTGCACGCCGGCAGTCTGATGGCAGCTATACCTTAAAGCGTAGCGGCAACCTGAAAGAATTTGGAATATAGAAACACATGTCTAAAACTATCCCGATCAAGCCTGATGTCGAAATAACCGCTGATAATAAATGCAGCTTCTGTACCGGCTCGATATGCTGTACCTACATCACACAGCACATTGATACGCCTCGATCAAAAATGGACTTTGAACATTTACTCTGGCAAATTTCTCACGAGCACATACGAGTATACAAGGACGAAGATGGCTGGACCTTACTGGTAGAAAGCAAATGCCTGCATCTACAGTTGAATGGCGACTGCGGCATCTACGAACATCGCCCAACGATCTGCCGCGAGCACACTAATGATTACTGCGAGTATGATGCTCCCTCAGAAGACGGTTTCGAATTATACTTTAGCAACTATGATGAGCTTCGCAGCTACTGTAAAAAGAGATTTAAAAACTGGGATAAGTAAGTACTAATACTTTGCTTCATGCGCTAAAAATATTTTGTACCTCCCATAAATTTTTTTTTAGTTTACACATAACACAATACAATTTATCTATAGATAGGCTTTTTTCCCTACCTGATAACGACATTAAAGCGCGCTACAGCTTCTATTTGCACCATTTGTTATCAGTGTTTAACATAAAGTTCACATTCCTGTCATATTATAAATTTAGACTTTACATTAGAATGAATTGAGTTACACTCGTGATGCTGCTGGTAAAGAATACAGCTGATATTTATGTTTATACAAATCGGTGACACATCTGATAATCACATCTTGTCTTTTCGTAAGTAAATCCTGCTTCTTTCAGCACTTCAAAGATGGCGTGCTGCGCCGTCCATTATTACTATTAATTTCTGGAGATAGCTTATGGCTTCCACAACTGGCCGTGTAAAATGGTTTGATGAAAAAAAGGGCTTTGGATTTATTGAGCGCGAAAATGGCAACGATGTATTTGTACATTTCAGAGCGATAGAAGGCCAGGGTTTCAAAACACTTGCTGAAGGGCAGGAAGTTGAGTTTGATGTTGAAGATGGCCCTAAAGGCCCACAGGCAGCAAACGTAAAAGCAATCTAAGCGATCAATCGTTTACCTGCTTTGTATTGCGGTACTGAATATTCAGTACCGCAATAGTTAATTCATATCCTATCTGGCTTTTCCATCTCTGCCACACTCCAGTTTTTCTGTACTCCATCTTGCGGACAGATAAACCCGGTTTTCACACAACGTAATTGCAAATCTACTGCTATATTATTCGCGCCATATAGCCGATCACCCATTATCGGATAACCTATAGATGACAGATGCCTACGTATCTGGTGTTTTCTGCCGCTCACTAGCTCTATCCAGAGATGGGTAAAGCTACCCTCTCTGTCATAATCTGCCTGCACGATTCGTGTCAGTGCAGGACGACCTTCAATTGGCGTATTTATTTCAAAGGGTAATTTGGCAAACAGACACTCACCCTCGGCACGCGCATAATAGGTTTTATCAATTTGATGCTGTTCAAACATTTTGCTGAAGGCGGCGGCTGTCGTTTTTTTATGTGCCAGAATAATTAACCCGCTAGTTGCTTTATCCAGCCTGTGTACGATATAGGCTGGCCGTTGCGGCAATAAAACCTGCTCAGCCCAGCGATAGATCGTGCAATGGTCACCCCAGCGCGAACCCTGCGAAAGCATGCCTGCCGGTTTATCCCATAAGGAATAACTGCCTTCATCAGCAACTAGTATCGCCTCTAAAGGCTCAGTCTCCTGTATCTGGCGGTTATAATAGACATGCACAAGCTCACCCCGTTTAAGCAGCTTCTTTGCACGCCTTATACGCTCAATGCCCCGTGCAGATTCATGCCATACCGCACCTGACTGTAAAATGCGTTTCAGTTGCTGGCGACTGAAATCAATATTTTCAGCAAGTGCCTCAATCACACTCTGTCCGTTGAGTTCAACTGAAATATGAAGTTCAAATATGTCGTCCATCAGGCCGGGATATCGAAATATCCCTCACCCATTTTCACCACATTCCCGCCAAGCTGCATCCCCATAACATCTTCACCCACCTTATCTACATTCACCTCGAGGATACTGATTCTTGATTTTTCATCCCCCCGTTGTACCAGGCATGAGCGATGATAATCACGCTTCCCATAGGAAATGTAGAGACCTAGTGCAGGCGCAGCTGCGCCAATCGGCGGGTCTTCTTTTTCACTAATTCCCTTGCCGATAATCCTTGCTGCAAAACTGACCCCTTCAAAACCGTGATCATCGGTAAATAGCAGCACCTGCTGCGCCAGTGGTGCAACAAAGGACTGTTGCCATTTATTTTCATTGACCTGTGCGTGACGTAACACCGTATTGTTTTTAAGGGGAACAACCAGATAAGGCTCAGGGCAGCCAGCAATCATCGGTTTATATTCCTTGAAACCAATTTCACTGGCTTCCACGCCAATCAGCTGAGCCAGCTCGGTGTTAGACGGAACAAACTCATCGTACTTTTCGGATACCGGGATGCTAATCTGTGCTTTCTGGTTTTTCAGGCTAACAACTGCATCGATAATGCGGTTATCCAGCTCAATTCTAATATCAGAGCCTTTTGCAAGCCCTGCTTCTCCCATGGCATAGCAGGCCGCGAGCAATGCATGGCCAGCAAAACCGCTTTTTCCCTGCGGGGTATATATTTCCAGTTTCGCATCACAACTGTTCTTTTCAGAATTAGTAACAAATACCGTTTCTCCAAGGTTAAGCTCCCTGGAAAGCAGCAGTTTCTGCTGTTCTGTTAATGAGGCTGCATGAGGAAACACAGCGATCTGCGCACCAGAAAAGGGCATTTTTGTGAATGCATCCAGTAATATATACTTAAATTTCATTTGAATTGACTACCGGTATTGAAATACTTAAAAGGTTTAATAGAGTTAAAGATAACACAACACAGGCCACTAACCTATGGTAACCCCCGACCTGAATAGCGACGGCTACACCGGTTATATTCTGATTGAGCCAAACCGGCCTATTAGCTGGCAGGATAACCTGCGCTTCATTAAGGTGTTTGCACTGGTTTCACTAATTGTCGCCATTAGCTTTATGTATAAAGGCTTTATCCTGGTACTGCCTTTTTCCGGTCTTGAAGTGCTATGCCTTAGCCTGGCGTTGTACCTCGTATATAAACATTACTCAACCTGTCAGGTTATCTATTTCACTGACGACAGTGTAATAATCGAATCTGGCAAAGACGAGGCAAATGAGCGCATTGAGTACCAGCGCTTCTGGTCAAGTTTCTATGTGGATAATGAAGGCGCTTACAGCATTCCCAGGTTAACCATACGCAGTAAGGGTAAGACGACTGAAATCGGCAGATTTTTGAGTTATAAAGACAAGCTTAAACTGATAAAGCTGGTGAAGCAGCTGACCCAGCACTTCCAGAACCAGGTTGTAACTGATAACAGGACATAAACTGGCCTTTTATTCATACGCTTAACGACTGGTTTTCATTACTCCGATACTGACATTCTAAAGGCCATCGCTGCTCGTCCACTTATTAACACGAATACATGAGTAATAAAATATTTATACTTTGTGAGGCATCATCAACACACAAAAATTATTAGCCTTTATTTACCTGTATTTGCGGACAATCTGCTTATAGATCTTATCAAAGCTTTTTTATATCACCCTGGAGACTGATTGAAATATGACTGCAGGTACTCATCGAGTGTCTGCGTATCTGCACTTTCAATTTCTTTCTGCCGGGCAACGGACTTCATCACTTCATTATCAAAGAATTTTTCTTTTTCTTCGGACAGTCGTAACTTGGTAAAATACTGATTATGTTTCTGTGACATACGCTTGGCGAAATGATAAAAGCCCTCGCGAGTTTCCCTCATCTCATCAAGCATGCGTGCAGATGGCGTCATGTCTGGATGCATAACTTTTTCCATTTGCAGTTTCAGGGTTTCACTATAAGGGCTTCCAGATTTCTTTGAATCAAGCAGGTCCGCTACTGGCTGCATCATATCCAGAAGGTCACTCGCCCACTCCTTAAGTGTTATGCTTGAAGCATCGTAATGCAGTTTAAGCTCTGGGTCTCTACCCTGATGCGCCACATCCAGTTCATTCTGGTCAATCTCGTCTCGCTCACTAAAACAGATTTGCTCACTGTTTTCCAGCAAACAATAAAGCATCATTATTTCTATGAACCTTAACTGGTTTTCATTTATACCCAGCGGGTCAAATGCATTTACATCAAGTGAGCGTAACTCCACATAACGTACACCACGTTTTTTAAGTGCAACAATCGGTTTTTCATTACCCTGCAGAATCTGCTTGGGTCTTACAGTACTGTAGTACTCATTTTCTATCTGCAACAGATTGGCATTCAGTTGCTGATATTCACCGTTAACTTTTACACCAATTTTTTCATAACCTTCATAGGGTGTTTCAATTGCACACTGCAGGGTTTTTACATAGGCATCAAGGTTACGGTAGCATGCCTTAACACCTGTTTCGTTTTCCTTATTATTCTGGTAACCAATATCGCCCATACGCAAAGATGTAGCATAGGGTTCATAATATGTATTTTTATCGAATTCCTGAAGTGATGTAGCAGCCCCACCTAGAAACGATTTACATACTGCGGGAGATGCGCCAAACAAATAGGGTATTAACCAGCCAAAGCGTTGCAGGTTACGCAACATGGAAAAGTACTGATCAGATTTAAAATCAGTTAACTCAAGCTCCTCTTCAGCCAGCATCTCACGATAGATTTCCCAGAATGCATCGGGCAAAGAATAATTAAAATGCACACCTGCAATCACCTGCATTGCACGACCATATCGATGACCCAGTCCCAGGCGATAAATTGTTTTCATTTTTCCCGCATTCGAACAACCATAATCGGCAACAGGAATACTACTTTCACCAGCAACCACACAGGGCATACTGGTTGCCCATAGAATCTCGTCATCTTCAAGCTTCTGGTAAACATAGGCCTGGGAGTCACGCAGAAAGTCCAGTACCGTTTCAATATGCTCTGAAGGGGGAGTAATAAACTCTAGCAGAGCTTCAGAATAATCTGTGGTGATATAGGGGTTCGTCAGGGCTGAACCCAACGATGAAGGGTGAGGCAACTGCGATATTCCACCATCAGGTGAAACTCTCAGGCTTTCTTTTTCTACACCGATCAAGCGGCCACTTAGAAGGCCATTCTGATTATGGGCGAGCAGCTGCTTAACCCTGGATTCGACAAGTTTGGACAATTGCTTATTCCAGCATTTTATTATTTTCTAAGACAAGCAGCTTAATACAAGCTGCGTTGTCTCACAACTGACTTCTGTTTTTGTCTCAAGCCAGCTTTTTTGACAATGATCAATACACAATTAGTGGGTATTGTTTAACCTGCAAGCCTGCAATCATAAGCCGCTCAGGCAAGTTTATGGAATCAAACCAACAGAAACACACAGCCAACAAAGCCGATATAGAGCCTCTGCAAAGAGGGGCGGGCGAATCCACCCAGGGTTCTTACACATTGATTATGAACTGGTACAAGATCAATGGTAAGAACCTGGTAGGGGAAGAAAACCTCAGTACACTCCACATAAGAAAGCTGCTAAGTGTTCTGGGTAACCCTATCTGGAATCAGCTTTATCATTGCTGGACTGTTGAATTAAAACATATGCCAGAGCTGCAGCCTTATGTGAAGCACACCTTCAACCCTGACAAGTTTGTTTACTTTATTGAGGCATATAGCAATACCTGATGGCTTAGTAACCAGTATTACTGGTTCCATATCTAGGGCCGACGCCCCAGCCAGAATGCATCTTCTCTTCTACGGTAAGATGTCATTCGACGATCACTTCCAATGGATTCATATCTCACCAGATTACGACGCTCCGAACCACCCCGTCGATTAGCCATACTTCGCCGATCAACACCTGTATATGCCTTGTTAGCATGTAATGCTGTCATAGCAACCTCCAGAGAGCAGTTGATGTACATATGATTATAACCCACAGGCCTGTTATACAAGCTACCACTCGGCAAATTTGTCATTATCCCAGGCAATGAATCATGTATGGAATCCCTGAACACTGTTCTCAGTTTACAGTGAGGTATGATGTTATTGTTTAGATCAGGCCATCAGCAGAGTTTCTAGTATGCTATTAAGTAGGCTAATATTGAGCCTTGTTATTTAGCAACATTTCTCATCTGGCAGAATTACGTGTACGGAAAAAACGATTACATGACCTCGCAGAAAATTAAAAAAATTCAGCAACTTAGCTTCTCAGTTAATAACTGGAGCCACCTTTACTCTCTGCAGCAGGCGATCCAGCATAACCAGCAATATAGTGGGCAACAGCTGGAGATTAGCGGGCAGATTCGTAATCACCCCCTGCTTCAGAATAGCGATACCGCTGTCAGGATTCAGTTCCTGCAAAGCCGGGATATACCAGAATACCCCCTGGATGACAGCACGAATGCCCTACCGGCACCTGCCATACTGGGCAGCATGCTGTTCCGGGACAACCAGCTCAGCAGCGAGATTATTGTTGATCAACATGTGTTTGAAGAGCTACGTAAAAACCTGATGGAATA
>JBFHVK010000013.1:0-18861 GCA_041589615.1 Gammaproteobacteria bacterium
GAGGCCTGGGTGACAACGCTTTTTAAGACTGCGACATTGGCTGAACCATGTAAGCCGGCTAATGATTCACGCAAGCTGGCTGCGGCACGATCCATATCTTCTTTTGCTTTGCCAAGTGCGCCATGCCAGTAAATAGGCCATGTAATATCGGTGCCAATGTAACTGTAGGATACGGTTTTTACACCATCATCAAGTACGTCAGCATCTTTCAGTGCTTTCATCCATAGTTCCCAGTCTTCACCGCCCATAACGGTAACCGTGTTCTGGATTTCTTCTTCTGTTGCGGGTTCAACTTCAGCTTCGATGATTACGTCCTTGCTGGTATCAATCGCTGTTGCTTTATAAGTTTCACCTATAGGTTTTAAAACAGAGCGGACTGTCTCGCCTGTATCCGGTAATTTTCGCACGGGTGAGGCGAGTGAATAAACGACCAGGTCAATCTTGCCCATATCCTGTTTGATTAACTCGATGGCCCTGTTGCGCATTTCATTAGAAAATGCATCACCATTAATGCTTCTGGCATAAAGGCCTTCGGCATGCGCTGCCTTCTCAAATGCCGCCGAGTTGTACCAGCCCGCAGACCCCGGTTTTTTTTCTGTGGCTGGTTTTTCCAGGAATACGCCCAGTGTTGCAGCGCCTGAACCGAAGGCAGCTGTAATTCGAGAGGCCAGGCCATAACCCGTAGAAGCGCCGATAACTAATACATTTTTAGGGCCATTTTCAATGGCACCATCCGCTTTTACACGGGCGATTTGTTCAGCTACATTAGCTTCACAACCGGTCGGGTGGGTTGTAGTACAGATGAATCCACGAGTTTTGGGTTTGATAATCACTTGTTAGTTTCCGAGTGTTAATTTACTACTCTTCTATGCGGCATAAACGTGTGCGACATAAATGGGCCGAAGAAGAGTAGCGGGTTTATAACTTACCTGAATAGTCTGGAGTGCTTATTTTTCCAGACTGGCCGCTACGTTTTTAAGCTTGCCCTGTACCATGGGAGCGACTTCAGCAATGTGTGGGTTATCCACCATTCCGAGTACAGCCATTGGATCCATAAAGCCAACGCTGGTTTTGCCATCAGCTTCTTCACGTAGTAATACATTGCAGGGCAGTAGCAGGCCAATATCCGGTTCTGCTTCAATTGCCTGATGTGCCAGGTTAGGGTTGCAGGCACCCAGAATTTTATAGCCGCTACGGTCGATATCAAGTTTTGCTTTCATGACTTTTTGCACGTCGATTTCCGTGAGTACGCCAAAACCCTCTGCCATCAGTGCTTCACGCACTTTCTCTTCAGCCTGCTGCATATTTGCATCAATGGTTACGCTAAAACCGTACATATCGAATCTCCCAGTTGAGTATTATTGCTGGCAGATATTAGCATAATCTTATCCGTGACTATACCTCTGCGAGCTTCCAGGCATCATAAGCAGGTTCTTCATAAGGATGTGCCTTTTTCATGGCGCAGACTACATCGGCAATTCGATCATCATCTACCACCAGCTCGACCTTGTATTCTGCAACCTGTTCAAGCACTCCCGTCTGGCCAATAAATGGCTGGCTACTATCCAGGGGCCTGAACTGCCCTGTACCCGGGGTTTGCCAGCAACAGCAGTCATAATTGCCGATCTTGCCAGCGCCTGCTTCAAACATGGCGGTTTTAACTGATTCCAGCTGCTCTTCAGGGATAAAAACGCAAAGCTTATACATAGTTGTACATTTCCAGATAATTTGAAATGAAATTCTAATCGCTCTTCATGTAGAATAGGTCTTTAATAACCCCCCATTTTGAATCAAATTCAGGAATATTTAAATGAGTGATGACGGTATTCAACTATCGCCCCAGTTAATGGAAGACTTGCGTGAAGCGATGAAAAAACAGGATCCACGAACAACAGACGATGTACTGGCAATGCAGTACCTGGTTGCAGCAGCAGGTATGATGCTGTCCGAACATAGTAATCCACAGATGAATAAGGATAATGCCCTGAATGACCTGATGGGATTCATGAAGCATGTATTTGACTATATGGAACAGCAGAAACCACAAATGCCTCCTCAGCAGGATGCGTTTGGTGTCTGGAAGCCCTAGTTTATAAGTAAATTACGCTGATGTGCCAGTCATGACGCTGTCGCATCAGTGAATCTCCCCCCAAGAGATAATCACGTATAATTCAGGCCTTATCTCTAATGACTTCACTATTCCAGCGTACGGTCGAGTGTTTAAACTCCTGTGATCCCGACGAAAAAGTACAGCTTACAAAACAGCTTTACCATGACTGGTGCAGTGACAAACTGACCCTGGACCCCTCGTTTGTTGCTGAGCCCATTGCTGAAGCGGGTCGACCACAAAGGCCAGAACTGGTGTCTCCCAAAGATGTTGCAAAGCGCAGTATCAATACGCAGGAGGGAAGAGTGGCTTTATGCCATGCGCTGGCACATATCGAGTTTAATGCCATTAACCTTGCACTGGATGCGGTGTATCGTTTTAATGGAATGCCAGAGCAGTATTATGCTGACTGGTTGAAAGTGGCGGCTGAAGAAGCGTATCATTTCAGCTTGCTGGAATGCTATCTACAAAATCATAATAGTTACTACGGTGATTTTAATGCGCATAATGGCCTCTGGGAAATGGCCCAGCTGACTGCTCATGATGTGCTGGTTCGCATGGCTCTGGTGCCGCGGGTGCTGGAGGCAAGAGGGCTTGATGTCACACCCGGAATACTCAAAAAATTAAAACAGTCGAAAGACAGTGAATTTGTGGCGCATCTTGAAGTCATACATCGTGATGAAGTGGGGCATGTGGCTATTGGTAGTCACTGGTTTAAATATTTGTGTGAGCAACGTGGGCTGGATTATCGACAAACCTTCAAAGAATTAATCCAGCAATATATGAAAGGTACGTTACGGGGACCGTTTGATGAAGTCGCCAGAATGCAGGCCGGTTTTACGTCGGAAGAAATTGCAGATCTTAATGCCCTTGAAATAGAGTGATATATGAATAACTTAATTAAACAGACCTTTGTAATAATTTTACTGGCGATTTCGGGCAGTTGTTTTGCAGGTTCATCCAGTAGCCTCTCATTAATTTATGATGAAGTTGAAGAGTCTGTTGGTATGCAGCAGATGCGCTACCTGATCAATGACCAGTATTTACGTATAGATGGTGGAAGAGAAAACTCGGACTTCATCCTGTTCAATATCGCAAACAGAAATGTTTATAGCGTTAATCATGAAGATAAAACCATACTGAAGATTGTTTACCGTGAATGGAAAAAACCTGAATTTGATTTTAAGGTAAGTGAGCAGGAAGAGTTGATGAAGGATGCTCCACAGATAAATAAGCAGCCGGTTTATCATTATCAGCTAAAGGCTGGCGATAAAGTGTGCACCCAGGTGTTTTTTATTAAGGATATTTATCCCGATGAACGTAAAGTTCTTCATCGATATCGGCAGACGCTATCTTCGCAGCAGGTTTCAACCCTGGATAATACTCCAGTTGAATTTCATACTCCGTGTTTCCTGGCCGCCCAGGTTTACCAGGAAGCTAATTATTTTCTAAAAGGCCTGCCGGTGCAAATTACCCATAGTCGTGGCTATGCAAGATACCTGAAGCATTTCGAACGCATAGAGGTTGATGATGGTTTGTTCGTTTTGCCAGAAGGGTATAAGGAATACCTGCCTTTCTCTGACTAGTTTTTGTGAATTATGAAGTTTTTTACTTTAGATATCTCAGGCTCTTTTCTTCACCAGGATAAAATAACATAGTGGGATCTGGGCTTGAATCTGCGTGAAAGAAGGAATGAAGAATTCTGTCACACACTGAGAAAATTATTCAAATGACTGAAGTTTAAAATCATCCGGCGAATTAAATTCCAGTACACTTCCCTGGGTATACCAGTCACCCAGTACGATTCGTTTAGCTGCTTTACCATCCACTTCCAGCATATGTATGGCGGGTCGATGAGTGTGTCCATGTATCATCAGGCTGACTCCATGCTCCTGGAAGGCACCGCTAACAGCATCAGTATTAACATCCATAATGTCTGCAGCTTTAGTCTGTGTTTCTTCCTTGCTTTGCTTGCGTAATGCCTGAGCCATCTGTTCTCGTTCGGCCAGTGGCTTGGCTAGAAAATCTTCCTGCCACGCTGGATTGCGTAGCATGACTCGCAGTTCCTGGTAACGCAGGTCATCAGTGCAAAGGATGTCACCGTGCATTAATAAAACAGGGGTGTTTTCGAATTCAGCGATATAGGGTTCATGGATTAGCTCACAACCGGCTCGTTGTGCCAGTTGCTCGCCCATGAGGAAATCACGGTTGCCATGCATCAGGTAAATTTTCAGGCCTGCATCTGCATGTTGCTTCATGCAGGTGAAGACCTCTTCTAATCCTTCTGCAGGATCGTCATCACCCAGCCAGTACTCTACCAGATCACCCAGTATATATAGTGATTCGGCATTTGACGCCTGCTTATTCATAAAGTCGATAAACAGCTGAATAATTTCAGGCCGTTCTGGTGCCAGGTGCAGGTCTGAAATAAACAGGGTTTTAGCCATGACGTCTCGGCTCATGTGATCGTTTAAGTGTTCGTTTCAAACGATCACTTAAACGATTGTTGCGCTATTGATAACGACGGCTTCTACAGGAACATCTGCATGTCCCATGCTGTTGCCAGTGGCTACCTGCGCGATGCTGTCGACAACATCCATGCCTTCAACAACTTCACCGAATACTGCATAGCCCCAGCCCTGTGCGGTAGGTGCTGAATAATTCAGGAAGTCATTGTCTTTCAGGTTAATGAAGAACTGAGAGCTTGCTGAATCAGGATCTGGTGTACGTGCCATAGCAATGCTGCCGCGTTTGTTAGGCAGGCCATTATCAGCTTCATTTTTGATAGGGGCACTGGTTGACTTCTGGATCATGCCATCCTGAAAACCGCCGCCCTGAATCATAAAGCCGGGTATGACGCGATGGAAAATAGTACTGTTAAAAAACTCATCTTTAACATAATTGAGAAAGTTCTCGCTTGAAATAGGTGCTTTCTCTGCGTCCAGCTGAATCACGATTTTTCCGTGGTTAGTATCCAGGCATACTTTATCTGACATGGTATTTACTCACTGTTAAAAAATGGTGCCCTCGGCAGGACTCGAACCTGCAATCTTACCCTTAGGAGGGGTCTGCATTATCCCTTATGCTACGAAGGCAAAAAACGGTCATAGATATAACTGGCGCATATGATACATGGCATGGCCTCATTTTGCAGGCTTATTTCATGATATGACGCTTCTGCCTGGGACGATTTCTGCGCTCATTTCGCTTTAGATACTGGTGTAACTTGCGCCAGATATAGGCATCTGGTGTGTCTTCGAAGGTCATAATATAATTCAGTCGATGCAGGTCGTTGAGACACCACTTCATGCTGCGGTGAGCCGATGGGGTGCCGCAGAATAACAGCTGATCCCCCGACTTTATGGCGATATCGTCGGTTGGCATTAGTAACAGCTTCTGGTTACGTTTAAGCATTAACGGGATGGCTTTAACCTGCTGCTCACGCTGGTGCGCATCCTGTAAGAGGTTACCTACTCGAATGACACGGCCAAGCCTGAGAACCGAGCACAGTGCCCGTGCATCCTTTTCATTAACATGTAATGTCCATATGCTGGGTACGGAATCACCCAGTGCACCCATAATTCGACTGATTGTGATATTTGCCCAGGTCGGATCCTGGTTCCTGGCTTTATTCAGGAAGGCAATCATCAATGGTGATACCAGCAGCGTGCGTATCTTGCGTGCAATGATTTCGCTGGGCTGCATGATGATATTTGCATGGGTGGCTTCAAACAGTTTTTCGTTGGATTTCTTATTGTGCCTGGCAATGATAAACAGTTCCGGGTTTATTTCCCTTGCAGTCATAATAATCGACAGGTTGTTAGAGTCGTTATCGGTGCCGGAGACGAGGCCAACAGCTCGAGTCACGCCTGCCACTGTTAAGGTATGAGCATCAAAACCGGTGCCAATAATAAAATCATTATTTTTATTTTCCGGGTGATTAAGGAATGCTTCTCGCTTTTCTTCTGATGGGTCAATAATCGTGACCTGTATGTTCGTCTTGAGTAACTGTTTGTAGAGACCTTCACCAAAGCGACCATAACCACAGATAATCCAGTGACCTTCCTTGATATATACAGGGTTACTGAGGTCGGTGTTGGGAACCCCGGTAAGCCAGTCATATAGCAGGTGCAGTGATGGGGAATGCATAGCCATTGCAAAGATATTGGCGAAGGTATCGAAAGGGTTGACGACAAAATCGGTGCCAAATGAAATCATATTGCTTTCATATTCTTCGATTTCGGATCGACAGACTACGCAGATTTCAGGGTGAAGTAATTTGCTGGTGACTGCAATTTTCAGATTGGCTTCGTCAGACGCTGTGACGGCAATTACAGCGGCACATTTTCTGTCCTGTAGGCCTGCCAGAATGAGCTGTTCAGGGTCTCTGGCATCACCGGTAATGCCGGGAATAACCAGCGGGAAGTCTTCTAGCGGGAGAGTCTCTATCAGTCTGGAATTGCTTTCAATGACAGCGGTGTGGATATTGCGTTCTGTGAGTGCTTTGGCAAGTGCATGACCCGTTTCACCGAAGCCGCAGATTAGTATAAAGCTCTCCGGTATGCGTTCCAGCTGGCGTTGATAGTGATTTTTCTTCAGTGCTTCGCGAAATGTCGGGTCCTGGACCAGGGAAATAATTTTTCCCAGTGAGTAAAACCAGGCGACAACGGTGAGGTAGATGGTTATAAGTGCCCAGGTTCGCTGCGCATTGGTCAGGGCATAGGGGATTTCACCGAAGCCTATGGTCGTAGCGGTAAAGCTGACGAAATAAATGGCATCGAAGAAGCTCATATGCCAGACATTACCCTGGTCATCGACACCCGGAGTGAGCACCATTCCCAGTACCGATATGGAATAGCCCAGAATCAGTATGATGAACGGCGCCCGCATCTGGCGCATGATGAGTGATGTCACTAAAGACATAAAGCAGCCCTGCTAGTGGCGCATCATCGAGGTTTCAATAATCAGCAGAATAACCGAAATGACATTGGCAATCATTGCACCACCGCTCAGGGACACAATAGTCGACATGGTCTCTGGTGTCATAGGGTTGCCCTGTATGCTCACCACATAGGCCCATATAAGTGATGCGGAGAAGAGCTGAACCAGAGCCACTAGGCTTGTAGCCAGTAGCATTGCACCCATCTGGGAGCGGTCACCGAACTTGAGTACAGTGGCGATCATGTTGACCACGACCACTGCAAATAGCTCATAGACGTTGTGGTGACTGGGGTTATCAACCTCGCCCGTATAGAATCCATAATTGAGTGTGAGCGCCAGTATCATGAAAAAACTGAAGACGACTTTTTCTCGATTCATTTAATAGCCCTTATCGTTGATTTTATTACACTATTTATAGCAGTAGATGTTCCATCATGCGCTTATAAATTGCGCTCAGGGTGATTAAATCCTCTGCTTTAACGTGTTCATTAAGCTGATGAATCGTTGCATTGAGTGGTCCAAGCTCCAGAACCTGTGCACCCGTGGGTGCGATGAAGCGGCCATCTGAGGTTCCACCGGCAGTTGATAGCTCGGTATCATAACCACAGATATCCCTGATAGCCTTGCAGGTGGCTTCCACTAGCTCACCTTCAGGGGTCAGGAATGGATGGCCCGAAAGTACCCATTCAAGCTCGTAATTTAACTGGTGTTTATCGAGAATCGCTTCAACTCGCTGTTTCAGCTCTTCCTCGGTAACTTCAGTTGAAAAACGCAGGTTAAACATAAGTTTGCATTCACCCGGGATCACATTATTGGCGCCGGTTCCGGCATTAATATTGGATATCTGGAAGGTAGTTGGCGGGAAAAACTCATTGCCCTTATCCCAGACTTCTGCCGCCAGCTCTGCCAGTGCAGCTGCTGAAGTGTGGATCGGGTTTTCCGCCAGGTGAGGGTAGGCGACGTGACCCTGTTTGCCGAGAATGGTCAGGTTTCCAGAGAGTGAGCCACGGCGACCGTTTTTCACAACATCACCCAGTCTGTCGGTACTCGAGGGCTCACCGACCAGGCACATATCGATTTTTTCATTACGTGCTTCCAGGTGTTCAACAACTTTCACCGTACCATTAATGGAGGGGCCTTCCTCATCACTGGTAATGAGGAAGCCGATAGATCCCTTATGACCGGGGTGTTCCGAAATAAAATCCTCACAGGCTGTAAGCATCGCTGCCAGGCTACCTTTCATGTCTGCAGCACCGCGTCCATACAGGATGCCATCTCTAATCTCTGGCTTGAATGGATGTACATCCCACTTTTCTATGGGGCCGGTAGGTACCACATCGGTATGACCGGCGAAGACAAGTAGTGGACCTTCAGTATTACGACGTGCCCAGAAATTATCAACATCATCAAAGCGCAGGTTTTCAATATCAAAACCGATATCTTTCAGTCGCTCTGTCATCAGTGGCTGGCATCCCTGATCGTCAGGGGTTACAGAGGCTCTGGAAATAAGTTCGAGTGCAAGCTGGATGGTTGGGTCGTTTTTAAGGTCAGGCATTAACTGGGTCACTGTATTGAATCTAAAGGCAGATTATAAGGCATTCACTCGATGATGAGCAGTGTTTGTCTGTTAAATAAAGGTGACAGGTGATGGCTTAGGTGAGCTTGAATTGTTCTGAGAAGTTGAATTAGCTCTCATATCGTTTTTAACCTTAATGATAATCTTGTTTTCAATAAGATGTTTACTTCGAGAGATAAGAAATGAAAAATCAAACAACCCTGATCGCTACGGCTATTTCATCGGCTATGCTGCTTTCATCATGCGGTGGGAGTTCTGATAGTGGTGAAAAATCTTCTATGTCTCTATATGTCACAGATGCACCTGTAGATTCCGCGGAGGCAGTTGTTGTACAGTTTTCTTCTGTCACCCTGAAAGCAAACGGCAGGGATGATGAATATTTCGAATTTAATCCACCGAAATCTATTGATCTGTTGAAACTCCAGGGAATGGAAAGTCAGCCTTTGCTGGAGAACGTCTCGGTGCCAGCAGGCAAATATACACAGATTATTCTGGGTGTAAATGCAGAGTTTGACTCGGTTCTGGATACCTATATAACAACGCTGGATGGCAAGTCTTATGAAATGAGGGTGCCGAGTGGAAGTAATAATGGCCTTAAGCTGAACAGGCCATTTACAGTTGCCGCGGGTACGGAAAGTATTGATGTTGCTAATGAAGGTTCGATATATACCATTGACTTCAATTTACGTAAATCAGTTGTTAATCCTGAGGGTGAACTCAATCCATACGCTGAACCCGGTGACCCGGTATATTTTCTAAAACCTGTGCTGCGTTTTGTGCAGAATATTGAAACAGGTTCAATTAAAGGTATGGTATCAGCGGGTCTTTTAACAGGCTCTGCCTGTACGGATGATGGTGATCCTGCAACTAACAATGCCGTATATGCATTTGAAGGTGCGAATGTCACACCTGATGATTACGATGGTAAAGATGCGGAAGCCATTACAACCGCCATTGTTAAGTCAAATGGCTATGAGCTGGGCTATCTTTCCGAGGGTACTTATACTATAGCCTTTACCTGTGCGGCTGATGCTGAAGATGCTGATGGTGTTAATGATGATGCTATAGAATTTCTAGCAGTGGCCAATGTTGATGTGGTTGCAGGAGAAGTGACTGAGCATCATATATCAGAGTAAGCAGGGAAGTACCTGTAATTTTCAGGTATACAACCGACTGTGATGTATGTGGCCATAATAAATAAAAAGCCCCTGTTTGAAATGAACAGGGGCTTTTTTTATGTGTATGGCTGTTTTCAGTTTAAATAGTGTTCTGCTTAGCTGTTATCTCCATGCATGGCTTCATACATGGCCAGGTACTCTGTTTCCATTGAACTAAATTCATCCTGAAGCTGTGCGTATGCCACATCCTTTTTAATAAGTTCTTCTTCCAGGCTGGAAACCTTACTTTTCATTGCGTCAATTTCTTCACTATTTGATCCTGAGGATTCAGCAGCTGATGGTCCAGATGTTTCCTGCAAACGTTCATTCTCTTCCTCAAGAATAGTGATACAGCTCATCATTTCATGAGAAGATCGTGTGAATTCATTAAGTGTTTCCTTAAGTTTTTCTGCCTGTGATGCTTCCAGTTCCAGTGATTCAATGGTTTCAATAAGTTGTAAGATGCGTACTTCCTGCATTTTCATATTTTCTTTCATCTGCTCAATATCAATAGAGGATTCTTTCTCTGGAGAAGATTCAGGTTCAGCCAGGCCTGTTTGGGCTTCAAGCTGGTTTATTTCATCCTGTAAACGGTTGTTCTCCATTTCCAGAACTTCCATGCACATTTTCGAGTCGCTTAACTGACGCTCAATTGTCTGCAGCTGTTCTTTCATGAAATTAATAACTTCCGAGTCTTCACTCAGGTCATCTTCAGAATCATGCAGGGCTTTCTTCATGCTGTTCAGTGCATTTTCCTGTTCGTAGATGATGTCTTTTAGCTTGTTAACTTCACCATCAATTTTCTTACCCTGAGTTTCAATATAGAAAACCTTTTCCTTGCTCTCAACCTGTTTATGTATCGTCTCAAGAACCTCTTTGCTTTCTCTGGTGATGATTTCTGTCTGTTTGAGGTCTTCTACCAGTTGAAGCATATCTTTGTATATGCTTTCCCAGAAATTAATTTCGTGCTCGGTTTTTTCGGCTGCGGCCTGTTCTATTTGCAGGAAGCGCTCACGTGCCTGAAGCAGGGCGCTCTGGGTTTCATCTGGTGGTGGTGATTGTTCTGATGTATCTTCTTCAGTTGCTGATTCGACTTCATCAGCTGGAGAGTCATCAGTGTTTAGCTCGTCGGCTTCTATGTTTTGTTGTTGCTTAATTTTTACTTCGTTGCGTTCTAATGCCTGCTGTAAATATTCAATATAACTATTGCCAATGTTTACGACTTTTTCTTCTGCATCTGATTCTGATTCGTTGGCTAATTCAGTAGCGGCCGTTGAGGGTCTACGGATGAGTATAATAGTCAGGGTAATGCAAACGCCTAGCAATATAAGCAGTAGTTCGGCGCCAGCCAGTACATATATAAGTGGTATTTCCATAATCTATTATCTTTTCTAGCGATCTTTGAATCTTGTTGTTGTGTCTAACTTCTCGTATGTAAAAGTGCTCTATTTGTTTTTCATGTATCTAAAGATAAGGAAACCATTCAGGCCTATAAATAACAGTACAAGATTGATGATGCCGAAATACAGTAATGTTGTTTTCAGGTCTTCAGTTTCCTGTTTCTCCTCATCTTCACTGTTTATATCCGATTCAGCAGTATCGACAGGTGGTTTTGCTTCTTCCTCTGGTGGAGCAGCTTTTGCTAAAGGTTCTGGTTCAGCAGGCATGGTATTACGGAAGGAAAAAATTTGCTGCCGCTGAAATGTTTGTGACCGCGCGATGATTGCTACACCGTATATGCCATCCATTTTTGGTTTGTAGCGTACAATAAATTCTCCTGCATCAGTAGTTTCTTCAACAGGTAAGGTTTCTATATTTCCATCCGGGTGCTCAACTTCCAGTTCCAGTTGCATGCTTTTTAGCAGTTCCTGGTTGATTTCTGTTTTTTCATTATGTTCAAACCAGGAACGTATAATGAGTTCCGGGTTGTAACTGTCAGGATTGAGTTCAAAACGTGTACGGAATTTTATGTCGGTTACAATATATGCCTTGTTATCATCATCACTGAAGAGGATTTTCCATTCGCCTTCCTGTGGTTTTTTGATTGTGATCATGTCAAAGCTGCTAGAAACAAACCATTTTATGGATTCAGATTTAAAGGTTGAATTTATTTTTTCGCCCGTTGGAGGCTGCAGGTAAATCTGACTATTGTCAGACTTTTTATTGGCAATGATGGTGATTTCCTGAATGCTTGAATCGACAACAAAGCTGTTCTCGTGCAAAGGCAGCATATCCGGTTGTTTGGTCTGTTCAAAAATTTTACTGAATACCTTGTGCAGAACGTCATCGCTGGCAGCAAGTGCATAGCGTCCATCGGTAGCCTCGGCAATTTGCTGTAGTAACTCCTGATCGGAATCTTCAGTAAAGGCAATGCTATATATTTTGATGTTGTGTTCTATTAGTTTTGGCAGGAGGTCTTCCAGTATCTGCTTCCTTAACTGAGCAGATTTTTCGGCATTGCCGACATCAATCTGACCATCTGACATCAGTATGATAATGGGTTCACGATTTTCCAGATGGCTATGTTTAAGAAATTCAATGCCTTTTTCGATGGCCGAGTGAATATTAGTATGCACACCCTTGTGCGAAATTTTGTCGGTAGCACTTAATGCCTTGCTGATGTTCTTTTCGCTATCAAGTTGCGTGAGGAATGTAATGGGCCAGGCTTTACTGCTGAAGCTGACAACGCTCAGTTTATCTTCAGCATCGAGCAGGGAGATAAACAGTTTGGCGGCTGGTTTGCGAAGCTGTTTAGGATCGGTCACTTTCATGCTGCCCGAACTGTCCATAATGACGACGGTATCGAGGGGCGGTTTTTCTTCGGCTGCACTACTACTGATCATCTGTGTAATCAGTAAAACACCGAATATTAGTATTTGTTTAAGTGGTCTGCGAGAATTTGTTTCTGGCACCATTATGCCTCTGCTAGTCAGTGACTCCATTACTAGCCGCAATATCTTAATGCAATTATTAAGATATTGCGGCTAAGCCCTTCATTTTATTGTAGTACACAATTTGGAATTTATTGTGACAGGTGCTTTAGCAGTGTTTCCCTGAGTTGTTCGATGTCTTTGTCATCAAGCAGGGGGTTATGGTGATGATCGGTGATGTGGAAGCTATCGATCGCTTTTTCACCGGCAGTGGATATTTTGGCGTGGTGCAGGTGTATAGACAGTTCAGCAAAGGCATTGGCAATGCAGGCTAGAAGGCCTGGACGGTCAGCAGCGACAATGCTGAGTACTGTCAGGTCCTTGCCAACCAGCTGGTCAAATCGAATCTCGGTTTCTACGTTGAAGATCCGGTTATTGCGGCTTTGGCGGCGCTGGAGTGGTGCCTGGGTGTTGGTGCCATCATCACTAAGGCGTGACTCCAGTTTGTCGATGATTTCCGTGGTGCGATATTGCTCCGTGGGGCTGCTGCCGTCTTCCTCGAGCACCCTGAAGCTGTTTAGCGCGAAATTATCAGAGGTGATATTAATCTTGGCGTCCGCAATGTTCAAACCCAGCTGCTCAAGTGTAGTAGCAATGGTGGCAAACAGGTTTTCTCGTTCCTTTGTATAAATAAAAATATCTGTTTCGCCACGCTGGTTTATGCGTGCGTCGACCTTGGGTGTCGAGCGGGACTTGTCCAGTAATATCTGGCTGTGCCAGCAGATCTCGTCCTGCGTGTGATAGATGAAATAATCATCCGAGAAAGTTTCCCAGAGTTCATTGAGTACTTCAGAAACGATGCCAAGGCTGGCCAGCTTACGAATCGCTGAAGTCTTGTTGTGCTGCGATACAATATGCCGTTGAGCAGGATTATCCAGGCCGGCTTTAAGAGCAGCCGCTGTCTTGTGATAAAGCTCGGAGAGTAGATTGTCTTTCCAGGAATTCCACTGCTTGGGGTTGGTGGCGCGAATATCACAAAGGGTTAATAGATAGAGGTAATCCAGGTGCTGCAGGTCACCCATTTCACGCGCGAAATTAAAGATGACTTCCGGGTCGCTGATGTCCTTACGTTGTGCCACCATCGACATCAGCAGGTGCTTTTTCACTAACCAGCCTACCAGCTGACTATCTTTTTCAGCCAGGCTATGGCTAAGGCAGAACTCTTCTGCATCCACTGCTCCCAGTTCTGCATGGTTGCCACCGCGGCCTTTGGCGATGTCATGGAACAGTCCCGCCAGGTAGAGTAATTCCGGCTTTTTCAGGTGATGGAATATGCCGCTGGCCAGTGGGTGTTCATGGGCAAAATCAGGCACTGAAAGTCGACGCATATTGCGCACGACATACAGGGTATGCTGGTCAACGGTGTAGGCATGGAACAGGTCGTACTGCATGCGCCCGACGATTTGTGCAAAGGCGGGTATGTAGGCCGCAAGAATGCCATAGCGGTTCATGCGACGGAGTTCGTGGGTTACACCACGGGACTGGGTAATGATATCGATAAATAGCTGTTTGGCAGTGACAGATGAACGGAAGTGTTCATCGATGAGGTGCCTGTTTTCCCTGAGCCAGCGTATGGTCTGTGCCTGCACGCCACGAATTTCGGGATGTAATTCGAGTATCAGGAATATCTCCAGTAGCGAACTGGGATTATCCTTAAATACATTGGCATTCGCTGCGGCGATGTATTCATTAACGATATTGAAGCGGCGGTTTATCTCTATCGGTTCTTCCTTGATATCTGCATAGAGAATTTCCTGGCGGAATAACTGCAGGAGTAATTCATTCAGTCGTTCGAGTTCGAGGACGGTACGGTAATACTTCTGCATGAACTGTTCTATTGCAAGGTTATTATCACCGTCTTCATAACCAAATTCCTCTGCTAACTGCCGTTGCAGGTCGAATAGCAGCCTGTCTTCGTGCTTGCCGGTGAGGTAGTGCAGGTGTATGCGTATTTTCCACAGGTATATCTGGCAGTCACGCAGTGATTCAAATTCAGTCTGGGTAAGGAAGTCATGTAACACCAGCTCGCGTAATATACGTGTGCCAAAATGTCGCTTGGCAACCCAGCCAATCATCTGCAGGTCGCGAAGGCCGCCGGGATTTTCCTTGATATTGGGTTCAAGGTTATAGGCTGTATCACCAAATTTACGGTGTCTTTGCGTCTGTTCGTCCAGCTTTGCCTGAAAAAATGATTTGCTGTCCCACATCCTGTCGGGGGCGGTAGCTTCCACCATACGATTGAATAGCGCTTCATCGCCAGCCAGAATACGTGACTCCATCAGGTTGGTAATCACCGTGATATCGTTTGTGGCCTCTTCTATGCATTCATCCAGGGTTCGTACGCTATGGCCAATCTCCAGCTTACTGTCCCACAGCAGCATGAGAAACTGTTCCAGGCGCTGCTTGCTGCAGTCCGTCTCAGGCTCTTCCAGTAGCAACATGATGTCGATATCAGATGCGGGGTGCAGTTCAATACGGCCATAACCGCCTACGGCAACCAGTGCTATATTCTGGTCACAGTCTGCAAAAAAATGCTCGAACACGTAATACAGTATCTGGTCTATAAAGTGCGCACGGGTGTTAACCGTCTGTAAAGTATCCGCGCCATCGAAAAAGGCCTGTCTGATGGATTCCTGACCGGTCTGAATGGTCTGCTTGATAAGCGTTAACAGGTCATCGGGATTGCTTTGAAGCTTTTGCCTGAAGTCTGCATCGTTAAAAATGCTGACAGAATTCAGTTCAACGTCGGCCATAGTGGTCTCTGCTTTAAGTATTGATTCGGTTAGATGGTTTCGCCCTGGCGAAGCGTGAGTACGTCATATCCATCGGCCGTCACCAGGATAGTGTGTTCCCATTGTGCCGACAGGCTATGGTCCTTGGTGACCACGGTCCAGTTGTCCTTCAATAATTTCACCTGGCGCTTGCCGATATTGATCATAGGCTCAATCGTAAATGTCATGCCTTCCTGCAGCGCTATACCTGTGCCGGCCTTACCATAGTGCATCACCTGTGGGTCTTCGTGAAAGCCACGGCCAATGCCATGGCCACAGTATTCGCGTACCACTGAAAAGCCCCTGGATTCAGCATATTGCTGGATAACCGCACCAATATCACCCAGCCGGGTACCTGGTTTCACCAGCTTGATGCCCTCGACCAGGCATTCGCGGGAGGCTTCCGATACTCGCTTTCCTTTGATACTGGGTTCGCCAACATAAAACATCTTGCTGGTGTCGCCATGGAACTCGTCTTTTATAACGGTGATATCGATATTAATGATATCGCCATTCTTGAGTTTCTTCTCACTGGGGATGCCATGGCATACCTGGTGATTCAGCGAGGTACAGATTGATTTGGGGAAACCATGGTAATTCAACGGGGCGGGAATAGCTTTCTGTTCATTAACGATATAGTCGTGGCAGATTCGGTCCAGTTCTTCAGTCGTTACGCCGGGTTTGACGTGGGGCTCGATCATTTCCAGTACTTCAGCCGCCAGACGGCCTGCAACCCGCATTTTCTCGATTTCTTCCGCTGTTTTGATATGTATGCTCATGCAATGTCTACTTTATTAAGGTTGGCGGCCCTTGCCATATCTAATCATAGGCTAAATGCCGAAGATTTCGGTGGGCTCATACAAAGACTGAATGGCGATTAGGCCTGAAATGCGCCTGTTTTTCAAGATTTCCTTATATTTCGAAGACTTAGCCCTATGCTTGCATCTTGCAAAAGCGGTTTTTATTGTTAAAACGGGGTAGATATGGTATAAAGCCGCCGCTCGCAATGAATTAAGTCGAGTACACGTTAAATTTTTTAAATACGCACACATATCATCACCATGTAACTGGGTGCCTGATCAGAGTGAATCTGGGTTGGGTTGTTGCAAGGGATATGTGGAGGCCTAACCCGATCAGGAGTTTATTATGGCTAAAGTGACCATGCGTCAAATGCTTGAAGCTGGTGTTCATTTCGGACATCAGACACGTTTCTGGAACCCCAAGATGGCTGAGTACATCTTCGGTGACCGTAACAAGATTCATATCATCAATCTTGAAAAAACACTGCCAATGTTCAACGACGCGTTGAATGCAATCAGCAAAACAGCTGCATCTAATGGCAAAGTCCTTTTTGTTGGCACCAAGCGTGCGGCTCGTAACGCGATTCGTGAAGAAGCCGATCGTTGTGGTATGCCTTATGTAAACCATCGCTGGCTGGGTGGTATGCTGACTAACTTCAATACGGTTCGTCAGTCTATTCGTCGTCTTAAAGAGCTCGAAACTATGTCTACAGATGGCACTTTCGATCGTATGATCAAGAAAGAAGCCCTGAATATGACACGCGAAATGGAAAAGCTGGAAAAAACACTGGGCGGTATCAAGGATATGGCTGGTCTTCCAGATGCGATCTTCGTTGTAGATACAGGTAATGAAAAGATTGCTGTTCATGAAGCAAATGTACTGAATATTCCTGTTATCGGTGTTGTTGACACCAATAACTCACCAGACAATATTGATTATGTTGTACCTGGTAATGACGATGCTATCCGTTCTATCAAGTTGTATATCGAAGCCGTTGCTGATGCAATTATCGAAGGCAAAGCAGCTTCATTAAATATTGCTACGGCAGATGCTGATGAGGCGGAAGCGCCCAAGAAGGCTGCACCTAAGAAAAAGGCTGCACCCAAGAAAAAAGCGGCTGCAAAAAAAGCAGAAGCAGCTGAAGCTCCAGCAGATGCTGAAGAGAAGTAAGTCAGTCTGTATTAATAGATTAACGACTTACCAACTGATTACTATTTATTGAGGTAAATGCTATGCAAATTACAGCTGCAATGGTTAAAGAACTGCGTGAGCGTACTGGCTCAGGCATGATGGAATGTAAAAAAGCGCTACAGGAAGCCGGTGGCGATATGGAGAAAGCAGTCGAGGACATGCGCAAATCTGGTCTGGCCAAAGCAGACAAGAAAGCGAGTCGCACTGCTGCTGAAGGTCTGGTGGCTATTGCTCTTTCTGATGACAGAAAAGAAGCGGCTATCGTAGAAGTTAACTGTGAAACTGACTTCGTATCAGGTGGTGATGAGTTCAAGGCGTTCACTAATGGCGTAGCTCAGCGAATCCTGAAAGATTCTCCTGCTGATATGGCTGCCCTGGTTGCCCTGCCGCTGGAAGATGGTGGTAAGAGTATCGAAGAAGTACGTCAGGATATGGTTGCCAAGATTGGTGAAAATATCCAGGTACGTCGATTTGAGCGTAACTCAACTGATGGCGCATTCGGTTCATACTCACACGGTGTACGTATGGGTGTACTGGTTGAAATGGATAAAGATGATCAGGACCTGATCAAGGACGTTGCAATGCATATTGCAGCGAGTAATCCGGTTTGTGTTAGCGAAGCTGAAGTGCCTGAAGATATGCTTAATAAGGAAAAAGAAATCCTTATTGCACAGGCACGAGAAAGTGGTAAGCCAGATGATATCATCGAAAAGATGATTGTTGGCCGTATCCGCAAGTATCTGGCAGAAATTACGCTGTTAGGTCAGGCGTTCGTTAAAGACCCTGATCAGACGGTTGAAAAACTGCTGAAATCAAAAGATGCGACAGTGAAGAGTTTTAATCGTTTCGAAGTAGGTGAAGGCATCGAGAAGAAACAGGAAAACTTCGCTGACGAAGTTATGGCCCAGGTTAACGCTAAATAAGGTTATTCAGGCAATAATAAGCTACACATAAAAAACCGGGATTCAGCTCCCGGTTTTTTATGTACAGGGATGTACGGTATATTGCAGCATTATTTAAAAGCTGGCAGGAGCAATTTTCAAGTATGTACAGGAATGTACGGTATATTGAAAATGCCATAGTAAAAAATAGAATTTGTGCAGAAAAGCGCACACACTCTGTTGTTAACAGGGTGTATTATAAAGGCCGATAATATCAATCATAATAACCAGAAGAGCAACGACAGCATATGAGTGAATCTAAGCCAATCTATAAACGTGTTCTGTTGAAGTTAAGTGGTGAAGCTTTGATGGGGGCTCAGGATTCAGGAATTGATCCGGATATCCTCAATCGCGTAGCAGAAGAAATAAAACAGGTTATCGATCTTGGCGTTGAAGTCGGTGTTGTGATCGGTGCAGGCAATATTTTCCGTGGCAAGGGTCTGGCC
>JBFHVK010000014.1:0-18456 GCA_041589615.1 Gammaproteobacteria bacterium
CCGACGATGGAGCCGCCTTCGCCATGATCCTTCGCCTCCTTGCGGTTAAAGGCATAGGGAACATCCAGGCCATGATCGACATACAGTGCCATCGCAGTAACGGCGACCAGCGGGATACCCTTGTAAGCAGGGCCGAAGAGGATGTCGTATTGCACACCGCTATCAACGATGGCATTGGCGTAACAACGGCCCATCTCAGCCAGCGCCTTGCCGGTGTTAAACAGACCAGCATTAAAGAAGTAAGGGCTCTGGCGGCCAGATTTCAGTTTAAATTCGCCAAACTTGAGCACGTCATATTGCAGTGCCAGTTCAATAAAGTTTTTCTGATAATCTTTCATAAGCTACCCTGTGTCTGTCGCAGCATGTAAAATGCCCGGCCATTATAAGTTTGTTCAAAAATTATGCGTATTATATCAGTTAACACCAACGGAATCCGCGCCGCCGCCAGAAAAGGTTTTTTCGACTGGCTCGAGAAACAGCAGGCCGATGTGGTGTGTATTCAGGAAACCAAGGCGCAGGTGCACCAGCTGGAAGATCCGGTGTTTCATCCCGAAGGCTATCATTGCTACTACCATGATGCCGAAAAAAAAGGCTACAGCGGCGTTGCCATATACAGTAAGCTCAAACCAAAGAACGTGCAGATGGGTATAGGTATGCACGATATCGACCAGGAAGGACGATATATCGAAGTGCAGTTTGAAAAACTGAGTGTGATTTCACTGTATATGCATTCAGGGTCTTCTTCGGAGGAGCGCCAGGCGGTGAAGTTTGATTTTATGGATCGCTTTATGCCGCACCTGCATAAACTACGACGTAAACGTCGTGAATTTGTGATCTGTGGTGACTGGAATATTGCGCATAAAAAAATCGATATAAAAAACTGGCGCAGTAACCAGAAAAATTCAGGCTTTCTCCCGGAAGAACGTGACTGGATGACAAAACTGTTTGATGAGGTGGGTTACGTTGACGCATTTCGTGTAGTAAACCAGAATGAACATGAATACACCTGGTGGAGTAACCGCGGACAGGCCTGGGCAAATAATACTGGCTGGCGTATCGATTACCAGATCGTCACGCCTAAATTAAAAGATACGGTGAAGTCGACACACATCTATAAGGATGAGCGCTTTTCTGATCATGCGCCGTTGATTATCGATTACAACTTTACGCTGGAATAATAAAATCAATAACTCCAAACCTCTAAACACACATAGCTGGAAAAGTGCACTGGGTAACTACCGTCATCCACGTGTCATTGCGATGTTGTTTCTGGGTTTCTCTGCAGGCTTACCGCTACTGCTTGTGTTTGGAACTTTGTCTGCCTGGCTTGCGCGAAGTGGTATTGATAAAAGTACAATCGGTTTTATTAGCTGGGTCGCGCTATTGTATGGACTGAAGTTTATCTGGTCGCCTTTAGTCGATCGGTTGAGCCTGCCTCTGATCGGTCGCGCATTTGGGCAACGTCGTAGCTGGATGCTGTTTGCACAATCGGGTGTCATCTGTGGCTTACTGATTATGTCTGTGAGTAACCCGCTTGAGCATCTCAGCTGGCTGGTGTATGCCGCCCTGCTGGTCGCATTTTCATCTGCGACACAGGATATCGCCATCGATGCCTGGCGTATAGAAGCCATGCCGGTGGAATCTCAGGGTGCCATGTCCGGCACATACCAGATGGGTTATCGACTGGGTATGTTACTGGCCGGTGGCGGTGCCTTTACCCTTGCACATTATTACTCCTGGTCGGTTGCCTATTCGGTGCTGGCAATGTTTATGTTGATCGGCGTGTTGACCACACTGCTTATTCCAGAGCCGCAAAGAAATATCAGTGGTGATACCTGGAAAGAAGAAGAGAGAGTGATTCACTTCCTGGAAAACTCCGCACATCTGCCAGATAAAGTGCGCAGTGTGTACGCCTGGCTGATTGGCGCGGTTGTCTGTCCGTTCACCGACTTCTTCAAACGTAACGGACAGTTTGCGCTCATCGTATTGCTATTTATTGGGTTGTTCAGGGTAAGTGATATCTCCATGGGCATTATGGCGAATCCACTGTATGTGGATGTCGGTTACTCGGATTTGCAAATTGGCCTGGTGACTAAAACTATTGGGCCTATCGTTACCATACTAGGAGCATTGCTGGGTGGTGCGATGGTAGTTCGTTACGGCGTATTTCCCATCCTGATGCTGGGTGCGATTATTGTTGTAGTAACCAATTTATTATTTGTTATTGTTGCGATGAGTCCACCGGGTACTGCATTACTTTCTGTTGTGATAGCAGCAGACAACCTGAGTGCAGGTATAGCGGGCTCTGCATTTATTGCCTATCTTTCCGGGCTAACCAATAAGGCATACACCGCAACCCAGTATGCCTTATTCAGTTCCCTGATGTTATTACCGGCGAAATTTATTGGTGGTTTTTCCGGAACAGTTGTCGAGGCGCATGGTTATGTGTCGTTCTTTATTTATACGGCGGCGTTGGGCTTGCCTGCGATTTTGTTGATTCGAATGTTGGCTAAGCACGATAAAAATTTAGTTAAGTCAGGCGACGTATAAATTTTTATATTTTTTGTTTTACAAGTTCATAACTTTATTAAGTAATTTAACTATTAGGTTCGCCTTGCGGCGGCTTGCCTAGTTAATTGATCTAGTTATTCTGAATCATTGTCGCTCTTTTTTACTTTGTTATGAGCTTGCGACAAACAAACGTTAAAAAAACGTCTCAAATCACCAATATAACTAGATAACTAAAGGGGCAAGCCGCCGAAGGCGAACCTCTAAAATTAAATCACGTAATGTGGCTATGAACTTGAAACACACAAAATACTAAAAACTAAAAACTAAAAACAATATACTACCTGTCTCCAGGCAAAACGACTAAAAAATAAATCAATAAACCAGCAGTAAATTCTCCTGAGTGATGCTGTAGTCGGGTGAATCAAGCTGGTGTCGCTTATCATTACTCTCGCCATTAAGATCATATTTAATATCGATACAGATCGGTTTTATAAAATCACCAGCGAATTCCAGGCGACAGCCATAAATAGGGTCATTCGCCCAGAAAACCGAATAGGTGTCGCTGGTTTTGATGACTAAAATCTCCCGACGCTCAGTTTTGAAATATGCATGAGAGCTGTTTGTGAGAGTATCCAGTGAAAAACTGAGATGTGGCTTTTCTGCCGAATCGTCTTCTAATGTAGGAGAGGTGAATAAACCGGCTGTAAAAACATAAATAACGGCAGCGATAGATACATACACAAAGATTTTATAGGTGTAGAGCAGTAAGTAACGTCTTTCTATCATGATTTGTTTTTCTAAATACCAGTGTTAAATGCTGTAAAATACCCCAATGCCTGAATTAACAACATTGCCGCCCCTCGCATTATATCTGCATATTCCCTGGTGCGTAAAAAAATGCCCTTACTGTGATTTTAACTCGCATACTTTCGAGTCATTGCCTGAGCAGTTATACATCGATGCGCTACAGGCGGATCTGGAGGCACAGTTACCCTCGATCTGGGGCAGGCGAATTGTCTCGGTGTTTATTGGTGGTGGTACGCCCAGCCTGTTTTCGGCGGAGGGTATGCATCGCATTATTAGTTTGTTGCGTAGCTATCTGAACTGCTTGCCGACTATGGAGATTACCATGGAGGCAAACCCGGGCACGGTTGAGCAGCAGAAATTCAATGACTTTTATGAGGCAGGTATAAACAGGCTGTCGATTGGGGTGCAAAGTTTCGAGGATGCGAAACTGCGTTCACTCGGACGTATACACAATGCATCAGAAGCACTCCATGCGATGGAGGTTGCGCGTGGTGCCGGCTTTGAGAATGTTAACCTGGACCTGATGTTTGGTCTGCCGCAACAGAGCGTCGAGCAGGGCTTGAATGATCTTCGTCAGGCGATTGAGTTATCGCCCCAGCATATATCGTGGTACCAGCTAACAATTGAGCCCAATACCCTGTTTTATAGCCAGCCGCCGACGGTGCCTGCAGATGATGATATATGGGAGCTACAGCAGCAGGGCCAGGCGATGCTGGCCGAAGCCGGGTACGCGCAATATGAAATATCGGCTTATGCACGGGACAAACGCCAGTGTGCTCATAACCTGAACTACTGGCAGTTCGGGGATTATCTGGCCCTGGGCGCAGGTGCCCACGGTAAGGTGAGCCGAAGTGATACGGGTGAAATTCGTCGTTACTGGCAAATACGCCAGCCTGCCGCCTATATGCAGGCCATCGATAAAACCTCGGGTGCTGAGGTGCTAACGTCTGATCAGCGGGTATTCGAGTTTATGCTAAATGCCCTGCGCCTGAAGCAGGGTTTTGATTTGTCGCTGTTTGAGCAGCATACGGGGCTTGAGGCCGACGTCATACTGCCGCGTTGTAAGAAGGCGATCGACGAAGGCTTGATGCTAAATGATGGGGATCATTACCGGGCATCTGAGCAGGGATATCTGTTCCTGAATGACCTGATAAACCGTTTTTCCTGAGTCAGTGCTGGACGGGCCTACTTCTTTTTCTCGCCCATGATGTCATTCATCATTTTTTCCTGCTCGGCCATACGCTCGTTAAGCTGCTTCTGCAGGTCTTTTGTATTGTCCATCAGGTCCTTCACGCCCTCCGGTGAATAGACGCTACCGACGGTGGCAACACGTGGTCCGGATACAGGTTCGTCCTCTTCTTCATCGCCAGTTTTTAGAGCCTGCATAACATTGGTATTGGCGCTAATTTCCTTCTTCTCGTATGCACCCTGTCCGGTGGGTGGTGCGCTACCAAAGTGAGTTACGCCATGCTCATCGGTCCATTGATATACCGTAACATCCTGTTTTACAACGGCATTACCCAATTCACCAAGTCCTTTTTCAGCGTTTTCACCGGCACCTGAAAAACCGGGTATTTTGCCCAGGCCACCCAGCATATACTGGCTGGCGAAAAGGATGATTCCGAGTGTAAGTACCATGCTAATAAGCATTTTCATGCGTTTTCTCCTGCGCCTTCTAATAGCGATGCTTCCTGATGAGATCTTAGCATGAATTAGCTGGTTTCAGGCGTGCTAGAAATTCATCGAGATTAACCCTTGCCGATAGGCGGCGAACCGAGTATTATACGCGGCTCTTTACGGCAGCAAGGCTTTGAGGACTCGAAAATGAGGCCAGACATACATCCAAATTATCATGACATCACTGTAACCTGCAGTTGTGGCAATAACTTCGAAACACGCTCTACTTATAGTAAAGACGCGTTACTGGTTGAAGTATGCTCACAATGTCATCCGTTCTTTACGGGTAAGCAGAAGATTCTTGATTCTGCAGGTCAGATTGATAAGTTCCGTAAGCGTTTCGGTGGCAGCAAGTAAATACTCTTTGCTGGTTCAGTTAAGCTTATTAAAAAAGGTGCTGATTTTCAGCGCCTTTTTTTATGCACAGATTTTAAATGCGTCGCCTATATTTGCATCTGGCGCTGAATGCCCGCCGCCACGGATTGATGAGTCGGTAAAAGTCAGGAAGGCGTATGATGGTGATACCCTGCAATTACGTGATGGTCGTAAGGTGCGCCTGATTGGTATCGATACACCAGAAACCTATAGCCGAAAGCGGCAGATCCCGGTTGATATCCAGAAGCAGGGTAAGGTGGCTCATGCCGCCCTGCAGGCCCTACTGGAACAGTCGGATTACAGGCTTGGCCTGACTTACGGCGTGGAACGGTTCGATCGTTATGGTCGCACCCTTGCTCACGCCTACCTGCCAGATGGTAGAAACCTTCAGGCCTGGATGATATCCCGTGGTTATGGCATCGCCTTTACCACACCCCCCAATGACCGCATGAGTGACTGCTACCAGAAGCAGGAGATGGTCGCTGAACAGGCCGGGCTGGGTATCTGGCAGATGCCACAATATCAGTTGAAAACACCTTATCAGCTAACCCGGGAAAGCAGTGGCTTTCATCGGGTTGAAGGTGTGGTAACAGATATCTGGCAAACATCAAAGCACCTGACACTATTGCTGAATGAGCGACTCGAGCTGAGAATTTATAAAGAAGACCTGAAAAACTTTGATCTGTACCGCCTGAAAAATTCCCGTTCGCAGAAAATACAGGTGCGTGGCTGGATAAGGTATCTTAAACAAAAGCAGAAACATGCGCAGCAGGAGAGATATCGGATGACATTGCGTCATAGCGATTCGATAAAGTTGCAAAAGTGATACACTCGTTAATATAGCTAACGGTCGGGCTAACACGGCCAGTTTACTGAATAAATAAAGATGAAAGAAGAAGATAAAAAACGCGCACTAGATTATCACCGACTGCCGGTGCCCGGCAAAATTGCCACCGAGATTAGCAAGCCCTGTGAAACGCAGGATGACCTTTCCCTGGCTTATACACCAGGTGTGGCCGAACCGGTGAGAGCGATTGCAGAAAACCCCGAGGCGGCTTATAGCTATACATCGAAAGGTAACCTGGTGGGTGTGATTACCAATGGCAGCGCCGTGTTAGGCCTGGGTAATGTGGGTGCACTTGCTGGTAAGCCGGTCATGGAAGGTAAGGCAGTACTGTTCAAGCGGTTTGCCAATATCGATGTGTTCGATATTGAAATTAATGCCGATGTACCAAAAGATTTTATCGAAACTGTGGTGCGTATTGCACCCACTTTTGGTGGTATAAACCTTGAGGATATCAAGGCGCCAGAATGTTTTGAAATTGAACGTACGCTGGATAGTATGCTGGATATCCCTGTGTTTCATGACGATCAGCATGGTACGGCAATTATCATTGCTGCAGCGCTGTTGAACGCGCTCGAGTTACAGGGCAAGTCCATTGAAACCGCCACTATCGTTTGCATGGGAGCGGGTGCTGCAGGTATTGCATCGATGCGCCTGTTAATTGGTCTGGGTGTGCCGAGAGAAAATATGATCCTGCTGGATCGTAATGGCGTTATCCATACCGACCGTAATGACCTGAATATATACAAGGCCGAGTTTGCAGCTCATACCGAAAAACGAAGTGTTATGGATGCAATGACGGGTGCTGATGTATTTATCGGGGTGTCTGGTCCAGACCTGGTAAGCGCAGAAATGATAGCTGCCATGGCAGACAGGCCTATCGTATTCGCATTGTCGAATCCGAATCCGGAAATTAATCCAGAGCTGGCCATGCAAACGCGTGACGACCTGATTATGGCAACCGGTCGTAGTGACTATCCTAATCAGGTCAATAATGTGCTGGGTTTTCCGTATCTGTTTCGTGGTGCCCTGGACGCAGGCGCAACAACCATCACACAGGAAATGCATATTGCTGCAGTGCATGAAATTCGCAAGCTGGCAAAACAGCCTGTCCCCCAGTCAGTAATGAATGCCTATGGAATGAAGGAAATGTCATTTGGTCCCGACTACATCATTCCCAAACCGATTGATCCTCGATTAATTGAATGTGTGCCCGGAGCCGTGGCTGCCGCAGCAAAAGAATCAGGAGTTGCCAAGCATAATCACGAGTAACTGCTAGAATTTTATCTAACGATAATAATTACTCAGACTCGATGTTATGGAGGGAGCAGCATGAAAAAAATTACAGTTGTTGGTGCCGGTCGTGTAGGTGAATCCACAGCCCAGTTTATTGCAACGAAAGATTTATGCCGCGAACTTTCATTGATTGATATTCGAGAAGGAGCTGCAGAAGGTGCAGCACTGGATATCCAGGAAGATGCTCCGCTGTTTGGTTTTGATACCCGACTTAAAGGGGGTACCAGCTATGAGCTAATGGCTGGTTCTGACCTGGTGATTGTCACCGCAGGTGTGCCTCGCAAGCCGGGCATGTCTCGCTCTGATGTGCTGGAGACGAACATCCGTGTAACAGACCAGATTGTTGAAAATACCCTGAAATATGCGCCTGACTGTAAGATGCTATTCGTCTCGAATCCGGTGGATATCCTTACTTTTCGTGCATGGCAGAAAACAGGCTGGGATCGTAGTCGCATTTTCGGCCAGGCAGGCGTTCTCGATTCAACTCGCATGGCCAGTTTTATTGCCATGGAAACCGGTTACTCCGCACTGGATATAGACGCCATGGTGATGGGGGGGCATGGTGATTCGATGGTACCGATGATGCGCTACACCACTATTTCCGGTATCCCGGTGAGTAATTTTCTCGATCAGAAAGCCATTGATGATATTGTCACTCGCACACGCAACGGTGGTGCTGAGATTCTTGCCCTGCGGCAGAATAGCAGCGCCTTCGATGCGCCAGCCGCAGCGGTTGCGGTAATGGTGGATGCTATCGTTAATGACCGTAAGCGCATTCTGCCAACGGTAGCCATGCTGGAAAATGAATATGGCTGTAATGAGCTGGCTATCGGTGTGCCCTGTGTGCTGGGCAAGGACGGCATGGAAAAGGTCATCAGTCTTGAGCTGAATGAGAGCGAGCAGCAGAACTTTGATCAGTCGGTGGCCGCGGTACGTAAGGATCTACAGACCCTCGCCAGTTTATAGATCATTCATCAGGTAGAAGAAATCGATAAACAACAGGACGCTGCATGATGGCTGCGGTAAAATGCCGCCATGAGTAAACGAGCCTATCTAATCGATTCCAGTATCTATATTTTCCGTGCCTGGCATGTTTATGATGACGGCATCGAGGATATACACGGCAACCCCACCAATGCGGTGTATGGGTTTACAGAATTTCTCTATCAGCTAATACAGCAGAAACAGCCTGAATATATCGCCTGCGCCTTTGATGCGCACCAGACCAATTCATATCGTTGCGAAATATTCCCCGAATATAAAGCCAATCGTCCACCTGCACCTGAAGAGCTGATTGTGCAGTTTCGCTACTGTCGTGAATTCTGTCGCGCAGTGGGTATACCGGAGTTCGGTAGTAATCGATTTGAGGCAGACGATATAATCGGAACACTGGCCAATCGATTGCGCAATGAGGGCTTTGATATCACCATTGTTAGCGCGGACAAAGATTTAACCCAGCTGGTGCTGGGCGAGAAAGATGCCTGGTGGGATTTTGCACGAGGTAATGTGCTTAATCATAAGGGAGTTGAAAAACAGTTCGGTGTTAAGCCGCATCAAATTGCAGATATGCTGGCGCTCTCCGGTGACAAGGTTGATAACATTCCAGGGATTCCAGGAGTTGGCTATAAGATGGCGTCCAACCTGCTGAAAAAATATAATAGTGTTGAAGATATACTAGAGAACATTGAGCATATTTCCAAAATGAAATTTCGTGGTTCAGCACGTATTCAAAATCTCGTTGAAGAGTACCAGGAACTTCTACCTACTAATAAACGACTTACAGAAATTGTCACAGATGCCGTGTTTGATAATCATGACAAACATATTCGCTGGCAGGGTGTACCCGATGAAGATCTGTTTCATGAGCTGCTCGATCAACTTAATGTAAGTGATCAGCGTCGTCAGCGTTGGTTGCAACTTTAAAAGATGTCTAAACTAATTCTGTTCAATAAACCTTATGGGGTTATTTGCCAGTTTAGTGCGCATGAAAAACATCCTTCACTGGCAGAATATATTGATATTAAAAATGTCTATGCAGCGGGTCGTCTCGATCACGATTCTGAAGGCCTGCTACTGCTGACTGATGATGGCAAGTTGCAGAATAGAATAGCCAGCCCGAAAAACAAAATGCCGAAGACCTACTGGGTACAGCTTGATAACCAGGTGACAGAAGAAGCTGTCAGCCAGCTTGAAAAAGGTGTGCAGTTAAAAGATGGAATGACGCTACCGGCGAAAGCAAAAATTATTGAACAGCCCGAAGTCCTGTGGCCAAGAACACCACCTGTACGATTCAGGAAAAATATTCCGACCAGCTGGATTGAGCTGACAATCCGTGAAGGAAGAAATCGCCAGGTTCGCCGGATGACTGCGGCTGTTGGCTTTCCAACCTTGCGCCTGATTCGCTGTCGCATTGGTGACTGGCGACTGGGGAATATTAAGCCAGGTGAATACATCATACTTGATATCTAGATATCAACTGTAATTCGAAGGACGTTTAATGAATAGCCCAGTGTCTTATGCGGAACTTTATACAAAAGAAGAACGAAACAGCTTATTAAGGCGTTACGCCTTAATTATTGTTTTAGTTATGTTGCCTGGTTATATCTGGGGATTGCCTGAACTTGAGTTTTTTATGCGTACGGCACATTGCCAAACAATTGCAGGTGTACATGGTTTGGTAGTACTTATGTATGGAATGTATGCAGGCCTGCCCCTGTTGTTTGCAGTCGTATTGCAGCTGGTGCTTACCTGGCAGGCTTATAGAATTATCCGAGATCGACAGTCACCACCAAAAAATGTAAAAGTTTTTTATAAAACTCGAGTTTATACAGGGCGTGAAGCTGTAATGAGAGGGGTCTTTATGATATTGATCATTCCTGCGATGTTTGTATTTATAATCAACTGGGGTTTGTTGCAGGCAGAGCGGATGGTGCAAGGTATCGATCTAAATCAGCTTGACTATTCGTTATGTGTGAATATGCATGATGAGCATCTGTAAGAGAGGACTTTTCAAGCAAAGATTCGGGTATCAAAGTGTTCAATATGGCTGGTTCTTATTAGCAGTATTCTGCTCTAGAAATAGCCACTCTAGAGCATCATCGGTATTATAAAAAATATGCATGTTCCACTGTGTCGAGCGTGGAAATGAGGCAAGGTTATCTGTGCTTAATTTACTAACCTGGTTGTATACGACAACAGCCATTGCATTAATTTCTTTCAGGGTGGCGAGGTTTTTTTGTGCTTCGAAGTCGTAGGTGTAAGAATTAATTTTGTTGATTAAAAGTGAAAACGGAGATTTAAGATGGTCTAGCAGGAATGTATGGTATTGATTTACCATTTCCGCATTCATTTCAACGCCATCATTAATAATGACTTCGGCAATATCATCACGAATAATATTTATTGTTGCAAAATCAAGTTGATGAGTTTCCATACAAAACCTGCGGGAAGATATTCAGTTAAATTTCTATATTTAGTATCTGCTTTTTATATGGTTTATATAATAGCCAGAAATAACGTCGTATGGCCAGAGTTCTCGCGTAATTTTTAGACAAACTATTGATTTTTTAATTAAATCAATGGGTTTAGAGATTATTTTACCCAGTAGTCAATCAGGATGCCTGTAAAGACAGATATCCCGAACCAGTTATTATTGAGAAACGCTCGGAAACATTTTTGTGGGTCTCGATCTTTTATCAGGAATTGCTGATAGATTGCGAACCCACTAGCAGCTCCCAGGCCTAGATAATAAAACAGGCCAAGCTCTGAGCGGTTACCAATCAGGATAAGGTCGAGCAGCAGCAGTAGTTGCAACAATCCGATAATTAACTTGTCTGCATCACCAAACAGAATAGCAGTGGATTTTACGCCAATTTTTATGTCGTCTTTGCGGTCGGCCATGGCATACATAGTGTCATAAGCGGTTGCCCATAGAACTGTCGCCATAAAAATTAGCCAGGTTACAGGAGTGATCTCATTGGCCTGTGCAGTGAAAGCCATAGGTGCTGCCCAGCCAAATGCGGCTCCAAGATGTACCTGTGGCATGTAATGAAAGCGCTTCATAAAAGGATAGCTGGCGGCTAGCAATAAACCTACGAAGCTCATATAAATTGTAAGTCGGTTCATCAATAAAACCAGCAAGAATGCACTGATAGAGAGAATGGCGAATACGGCAAGAGCCTCTTTCTCGCTAATGCGGCCGGCGGCCAGTGGGCGATTCACCGTACGTTCTACATGAGGGTCAATATGACGATCGGCATAATCGTTTATGGCACAGCCCGCAGAGCGCATCAGAACTACACCGCAGGTAAACACAAACAGTACCAGTGCATCTGGCATGCCTTCAGCTGCGATCCATAAGGCCCATAAGGTCGGCCAGAGCAGCAGCAGTATACCAATGGGTCTGTCCAGCCGGGTCAGCTGGCTGTACTGTTCCAGTCGATCAATGATGTGCTGGTAGCGTGAGGATGAACTGAGGTTTTTAAGTCTGTTAAATATCAACATACGTCGATGGCTGTTCCCGTGTTAGCAGTGCTGGTATATTACCCGACCTAAGGTGTTCACTACAGGGTTTATCATGGCAAAAAAATACGATTATGACTTAATTGCAATTGGCGGCGGCAGCGGCGGGCTGTCTGTGGCCGAGCGTGCCGCGGCTTATGGTGCGAAGTGTGCCGTGGTTGAAATGGGCAAAATAGGCGGTACCTGTGTGAATGTGGGCTGTGTGCCCAAGAAAGTCATGTGGTTTGGCGCAAACCTGGCACATGCGCTGGAAGACGCAAAAGATTATGGCTTTGATATCGACAGCAGGGGATTTGACTGGAATCACCTGGTGACCAAGCGTGAAAACTATATTTCGGGCATTAATAACTGGTATCACAATTACCTGGCTGACTCGAATATTGATGAGTTACAGGGCTTCGCTTCCTTTATAGATGCACATACACTGGATGTCGACGGTAAACAGTACACTGCACGGCACATTGTAGTTTCTCCAGGTACGACGCCGACGATACCAGATATTCCGGGTGCCGAGCACGGCGTAACATCAGACGGCTTTTTCGAGTTCACAGAGTGCCCGAAAAAAGTAGCGATTGTGGGCTCTGGATATATTGCAGTTGAGGTGGCCGGGGTGCTAAATGCGCTTGGTAGTGATGTCTGTATGTATCTTCGAAAGCGTCACCTGCTGCGAGAGTTTGACCATATGCTGCGTGAAACCCTGCTAGAGGAAATGATGGATCAGGGTGTGGATATCGTTGCACAGACGCAGATCACTGAAATCATCAAAGAAGAAGATGGCACCTTGACCCTGTGTGATGACAAGGGTAACCGAGTGACCGGATTTAACGAGCTGATCTGGGCAATTGGTCGACATCCGAATACACAGGGCATGAATCTTGAGGCGGCTAGCATTGAAGTGGATGACAAGGGTTATATCACCTGTGATACCTACCAGAATACCAATGTTGAAAATATCTTTGCGCTGGGGGATGTGACCGGGCGTGAACCACTTACACCTGTGGCTATTGCTGCGGGCAGGCGACTGGCAGATCGACTATATAACAACCAGGCTGACCGTCATCTCGACTATAACAATATAGCGACGGTTGTATTTAGCCATCCACCGATCGGCACGATTGGTTTAACCGAGGAAGTGGCACGTAAGGAGCATGGTGATGCCGTAAAGGTTTACCAGACACGTTTCACAGCCATGTATAACTCGATGACGCGTCATGATGTGCCTACAGCGATGAAGCTGGTGTGTATTGGGGCGCAGGAAAAGATTGTTGGTTGCCACATTATTGGCCCGGGTGCGGATGAAATGTTACAGGGCTTTGCAGTGGCCATTAGAATGGGGGCTACCAAGAAAGACTTTGATGACACGGTTGCTATCCATCCAACCAGTGCAGAAGAGCTGGTTACCATGCGTTAGAAATCAATTGCTGCTGGCTGAATATCAAGAGTGCCAGTTTTATAATAAGCAGATAATGATTTTTTAATATTTAGCACCGATCGACTGATCGGTGCATTTTTTTATATGCGCTATACTTTTTATGAATCAAGTATTGCGTCCGTATGTATGCCATTTATATCTCCCAGTAGCCTGGTGGGTGCACCTGTTACCCAGAATATCAGAACCACTCTGGTAGCGGGCCTGTTTGTCTCCTGTACACTGATTACCATAATGAGCATGGTGTCATTAAGAGAGCTTGATTCACTCAATGAAAAAGTGGAACAGCTGGTAGAGGCCTCGGAAGTAAAAACCTCCCTTATTTATGATATGCGTATCGCTGCACGTGAACGTAATCTGCGCCTGATGATGACGCTCCTGGTAGAAGATGAATTCATGATTGATGAAGAGTGGATGCAGTTCAGGGAACAGGGTGGACTGTTTTTGTCTGCAAGGGAGCAGTATAAGGCGCTTGATCTGTCAGACGAAGAAAGGTTATTGCTTGCAGAGCAGCGTGATATTTCAGTACAGACAGTCAGCCTGCAGTATAAATTACTGGAATATGCACAGAACGGCGACAAAAAAAATGCATTGCTCACCATCAGGGAAGTACTTTCATTCCAGAATAAGGTATTTGAAATTCTTGACAGGATGCTGGATATTCAGAAAAGTAAGAATAGCCAGATAGTAGAAAGCGCACGTAAATCCCAGTCAGCTGCTTCAAATACGGTCGTTGTACTTGGTATTGCAGTAATCGTGCTGATTATAATCAGCACCGTATATATTATTCGGCGTATATCTCAACAAACCCAGCTTGTGCTAGATGAGGGATTAAAGTTTAAGGCACTGATTGAAGGTAGTATGGATGCCGTGCTGGTAATTGAAAACAGCCGGGTGGTTGATGCCAATCGTAATGCATTGCAGATGTTCTCTGTAGAAAACCTACGTAGTCTGAATGAAATCGGAGAACACTTCCTGTTGCGTTTTAGAATGCCAGTTGAAGAGGAAGCGGAGGGTTCTATACAGGAGGCGGTAGAGCATGCGCTGGTTGATGTAAAAAGACGATATCACTGGTATTTTTCAGACTTCGATGATCAGGAAATTCCAGTCGATGTAGAGATAACAGCGATTGATTTAGAAGGGCGACATCTGGTACAGATGGTTATTCGAGATGTGGCTGAGCGAGAGATTTTCCAGAGTGCGCTGAAAGAAATAAATGAAAATCTTGAAGTAAAAGTAAATGAACGGACTGAAGAGCTAAATGAGCTTAATTCCAAGATTGCAGGTATTGCGCGTAGTGCAGGAATGGCAGAAGTAGCCAGTGGAGTATTACATAATGTCGGGAATGTTCTAAATAGTATTAATGTATCAACCTCGGTTCTTAAGGAACAGATAAAAAACTGTAAGGCAAAAAATATAGAAAAGATTTCAGAATTGCTTGCAGAGCATCGGGATAATATCTGCGAGTTTTTCGAGAATAATGAAAAAGGTAAATTCGTTATTCCATATATGGAAAAGCTGTCTGTACAGTTAAAAGATGAGCGAGATAACCAGATAAAGGAGCTTGAGTGCCTGAGTGATAATGTCGAGCATATAAAAACAATCATATCAATGCAGCAGGCCTATGCTGGTGGTATGGGAATGATTGAGAATATAAGGGCAAGTCTGTTATTCGAAGATGCCGTTAAAATCAATATAGCCAGTATAAACAATAATAGAATTAATCTGGAATATGCTTACGAAGTAGATCCGGAAATTAATATTGATAAGCACAAGATGGTTCAGGTGCTGGTTAATTTTATTAGTAATGCAAAATATGCAGTGATGAATAATGAAATTGATAACAGGCATATAAAAATTGGTATTTGTGAATCAGAAGGCATGCTTGAGTTCTATGTGCAGGATAATGGAATTGGTATTGAGCCGGAACATATAGATCGTATTTTTGAATTTGGTTTCAAGAAAAGAGTAGGTGGGCATGGTTATGGTTTGCACCATAGTGCGTTAATGGCAAAAGAGCTGAACGGAAAGATAGCAGTGAAGAGTGATGGGAAGAATCAGGGGGCGAAATTCTCACTATTAGTGCCAAAGAAATAATTGTTTATAGTTATTAGAAATATGTGCCTGAAAAATGCACATACAATATAACGGGTGATTAAACAGGGATTTTTTCATCACTGAATCATCAATGATGTGATCAGGTTATACATTCATCATTACGTATGCGTCAAAGTCTAGAGCGGGTATAAGCCCTGATCATCATTCAATTGCCACTTATCCAGACTTGCATCCTGGCTGATGCGCATCAAACAAAACAGTCGTGATACGGTTTATAATTTCCCTGATACAAATGGAGTTTACCTATGCCAGTAGATAAGCAAGTGTCCCATGAGCCACTGCAGGAAGGTGTAGTGTTTCATGTGCATGGTGTTACCAAAGTCTACCAGATGGGTGAGGTACGGGTGCATGCTCTGCGAGGGGTGGATCTGGATTTGTTCCGTGGTGATTTTACCGTTCTGTTAGGCGCTTCAGGCAGTGGTAAATCAACCTTGTTGAATATTCTGGGTGGTCTGGATACACCCACTGAAGGGCATGTGTTTTATGGCGATCGTGACCTTACGCGTGCCAGTGATCGGGAGTTAACCGAATACCGGCGTTATCACGTTGGTTTTGTTTTCCAGTTTTATAATTTGATACCCAGTCTGACAGCACGGGAAAACGTCGCCGTAGTAACCGAAATTTCCAGCGCTCCCATGTCGCCAGAGGATGCGCTAGCCCTGGTCGGGCTGGAACAGCGTCTGGATCATTTTCCTGCTCAGTTATCTGGCGGCGAGCAACAGCGTGTAGCCATTGCACGTGCCATCGCCAAACAACCGGATGTGCTGCTGTGCGATGAGCCCACCGGTGCACTGGATTCTAAAACCGGGATTGTGGTGCTGGAAGCCCTGCAACGAGTGAATCAGGAAATGGGAACGTCCACTGCGGTGATTACGCATAATGCGGGAATTGCGCAAATGGCGAATCGTGTCATTTATTTAACCGATGGAGTAATTAGCAGGGTACAGGTGAATGATACACAGGTGTCTCCACGACAATTAAGCTGGTAGACAGGTGCAGATATGAAGGCCATAGACAAAAAACTCTGGCGTGAACTCTGGGGCATGCGCATGCAGGCACTGGCGATTGCGATGGTGATTGTCGGTGGGGTGAGCATCTTTATTATGTCTATGAGTACTCTCGACTCATTATTTGAAACCCGGGAAAGTTATTATCGCAATCACCATTTTGCGCATGTGTTTGCCTCACTAAAACGAGCCCCGTCATCACTGATACATCGTATTGAAGAAATCCCCGGTGTGAATAAAGTGGAAACTCGCGTGATTGCTTATGTGAATCTGGATATCACCGGCTTCGATGATCCAGTGAGTGGTCACCTGGTGTCCCTTGCGGATAATAGCCGTGGATTATTGAACCAGGTTTATTTACGGGGTGGTCGGTTATTTGAGCCAGATCGAGATAATGAAGTGCTACTTAGTGAAGAGTTCGCAAAGGCGCATAAGCTCAATCCTGGCGATACACTGTATGCGACGATTAATGGTAGACGCAAAGCGCTAACGATTGTGGGTTACGCATTATCACCCGAGTATATTTACCAGATTGCCCCCGGTGCTATGTTCCCTGACTATAAGCGTTATGGTGTGTTGTGGATGGCGCGCAAACCTCTGGCCAGTGCTTACGATATGGAAGGAGCATTTAATGATGTCAGTGTAACCTTAAGTAAGGGCAGCAATGAGCAGGAAGTGATCGATAGACTTGATGAGCTGTTAAAGCCTTATGGTGGTATCGGTGCATATGCACGTAAGGATCAGCTTTCTAATCGATTTTTATCTGAAGAACTGCGTCAGCAGGAAACTATCGCAACCGTATTCCCGACCATTTTCTTTGGCGTGGCAGCTTTTCTGTTGAATGTGGTAACCAGTCGCCTGATCAGTTTGCAGCGCGAACAGATCGCCGGACTAAAAGCGTTTGGCTACAGTGATTTTGCGGTGGGCTTACATTATATCAAACTGGTCCTGATGATCGTCTCTATTGGTGTCATCATGGGTACCGGTTTTGGTGTGTGGATGGGGCAGGGAATGAGTAATCTCTATATGGAGTTTTACAGTTTGCCGTTTATGATTTATGTGCTCAGGCCGCAGATCATTATTGCAGCCGCGCTTATCAGTATGTCAGTAGCTATTCTGGGCACCCTGTATGCGGTATACGGTGCGGCAAAACTACCTCCTGCACAGGCGATGAGACCAGCGCCACCCGCTGTCTATCATGCTACAGTGGTAGAGCGGCTCGGATTGCAGCGCTGGTTTTCGCAACCCACACGAATGATTTTACGACATATCGAACGTCGTCCCCTGAAGTCATTTCTTACCACTCTGGGCATCAGTATGGCCTGTGGCACAATGATGATTGGCGGCTTCCAGGAAGGTGCCATCAAGGAAATGGTGAATGTGCAGTTCAACCTGTCTCAACGGGGTGACCTGACAGCTATTTATGCCGAGCCCACCTCAATACGGTCACTCTATTCGTTAAACAGTTTGCAGGGTGTTGAGCAGGCGGAAGGGTTTCGTGTCGTGCCCGCAAAATTACAGTTTGAGCATTATTTCTATCGAACATCGGTTCAGGGTATTGAGCCTGATGGAAGTTTGATGAGATTGCTGGATACGCAATTGAAAGTAATAGATTTGCCTGAAGAAGGGGTTATCCTGACAGATTTTTTAGCTGAGATATTGCATATCCAGCCAGGTGACATGCTGACTATAGAAGTTCTCGAGGGTCAGCGTCCGACAGTGCAGGTGCCCGTGGTGGGTACAGCGAAAGAATATCTGGGTGTTAATGTCTATATGCGACGGAATGCACTGAATCGGCTGCTGAAAGAGGGAGATGCAATTTCCGCTGCCTACCTGAAAGTGGATACGAAATACCAGCGTGAAGTGTATGC
>JBFHVK010000015.1:0-18440 GCA_041589615.1 Gammaproteobacteria bacterium
AATCCGGTAATCCTGTAGAAGGTATTGAAGGTTTTACTGACGAAGAAATTACTCTGCTGATGCATGAGTTAAAAGCAATTATGGCGGTGTATGATCGTAAGTCGTCCTGATAGAATTATTGCTTTTCTTTATCTTCAAACTGTTATCGCATATTCAGTATATCGAGTTTACAACTGATCACCATGTCATTAAGGTGACTGTTTCAAGTTAGGTATGACTCTCTAGCTTTTATATTTCTTAGGGTACTCGAAGGCTACCAGCCTTGCAGTTTCGGCTGTGATATCTTTCCAGTGACTCACATTAAACTGCACAATTGCAACGCCACAGGTGGGTAGATTATCGATACCCGCCTGGCAATAATCATTGACTACTTCAGTCATTCCCGGGTTATGTCCAACCAGCATCACGCTGTCGTGCTGATTATCTAGTAGCTGTGCAATACCCTGTATTTCTTCGGAGCTCGCCAGGTAAAGCTGGTGTGAAGTCTGTAAAGACTGTTGAGGAGTTAAAATTTTTGAGTAATGTACAGCAGTGCTAAGTGCGCGTTTTGCATCGCTGCTAATCACCTGATCTATATTGACACCGCTATAGCGTATCTGTTCTGCCATTAGTGGTGCATCAGTTTCACCACGATTATTCAATGGCCTGTCAAAGTCGCTACTGGAAGCATTATTCCAGTCAGACTTTGCATGTCTCGCAAGAAAAAGCGTTTTCATGATTCACTCACACCAAGCTCTGTGAGCAGCTGTTTTAATTCTGGAATACATGAACCGCAATTGGTTCCTGCATTCAAAGCAGCACCGATATCCTGTACGCTGTGAAGTTGCCTATCTTGAATTGCTTCAATGATGGTGTTCCGGCCAACACCAAAACAGGCACAGACACTGGGCCCGGCATCGTGTGTAGACTCACTGGGTCGACCAGACAGTAGAAAGGCCTTTTCCTTGTCATTTAGCTGTGGCTTATCAAACAATGCCATGAGCCAGTCACGATTTGGCAAATCAGGTTTTGGACCAATAAATATACAACTTTCGAGCCTGTCACCAACAAGTCTTGCTGCACGATAACACTTAACGGATGGATCATAGTATTCCATCCAGGCGACATCCTGTTCATTGGCGCATAATAATGTGCGCGCGTGTGCGGCCCAGTTTGTGGGCATTTCATTACCCGCAATTTCATAGCGCCAGAGCTGGTGTCCCTTATTCAGGTTCCAGTAATCCTGGGAAGACAGATCCAGTTGTCGACGAGATAGCAGGAATCCATACCAGGCTTTCCTGCGGGGCTGTATAGATACTGGAGTATGCTTGAATTCTGGTTGGCCTGAGACTGGATCACAGGCCGGATTAACCACTTTGTCTGTAACCGCATTGGATGCATATTGATCATTCCAGTGCATAGGAGTAAATACCATTCCCTGTGGTATTTCATCACTGATACATGCACGAACAATCATTTCACCCCATTCACTGTTGACCGTTACCAGGTCATTAGCTGCAATATTGTACTTTTCTGCATCCTCACTATTAACCTGTACAAAAGCTTCAGAAATATGTGTTGAAAGTTTGGCTGATTTACCCGTACGGGTCATCGTATGCCACTGATCACGTATACGACCAGTATTTAAAATAAGAGGATATTGATCAGATACAGGATTCGCTGGTTGTCTGGGGTTTATGGCCTGCATCTGTGCTTTTTTATTCTCAGTATAAAACTGGCCATCTTCGAATAATCGTGGTGTCCCTGCCGGATTTTTGAAAGTGATTGGCCATTGTAAGGGTAGAAACTGTTCGTAGGCACGATCATCCAGATCTGCAAGTGCTGATATATCAAAGTCGCGGCTGCCATTATTTTCCTTGCCACTCAATGCAGCAAATTCAGAAAATATTTCTCGCGGTGAAGTGTAATCAAACGCACTCGTAAATCCCATACGACTGGCTAGCTGGGAAATGATCATCCAGTCTGGTCTGGCCTCTCCAGGTGGTTGCCTGAAGGCACGCTGGCGTGAGATACGTCGTTCAGAGTTGGTTACCATTCCATCTCGCTCACCCCAGGTACTGGCTGGTAATAATATGTGTGCCAGTTCAGCGGTATCTGTATTCTGCATACAGTCCTGCAGGATGACCAGATCACAGTGTGCGAGTGCTTCACGGACACGATTTGAATTGGGCATACTTACAGCAGGATTGGTCCCAATGATCCATATTGCCTTAATTTTATCGTCGAGAATTGCGTCAAACAGGTCGACTGCTTTATATCCGGCAGTATCAGCTATGAGTGGTGAATTCCAGTGGCTTTGTACCAGCTGTCGATGTTGTGGATTTTCGAGTTCCATATGCGCTGTGAGCTGATTTGATAATCCACCAACTTCACGACCACCCATGGCATTCGGTTGTCCGGTGAGTGAAAATGCTCCCATGCCGGGGCGCCCTATACGCCCTGACAACAGGTGACAGTTTATGATCGAATTCACTTTATCGGTGCCGGATGAGCTCTGGTTAATGCCCTGTGAAAACAGGCTGATGACTTTTTCCTTACGCGCAAACAGCGCATAAAATGCTTCTACCTGTTTTTCTTCAAGATTACAGGCCCTGGCAACTGTCGAGATATTGGGTGATGACTTATAAGCACTCTTTAGTGCGTCATCATAACCGTCTACGCAATTATCCAGAAACGGGCGGTTGACCTCACCTTTTTCGTTTAGATAAGCGAGTAATCCATTAAACAGAATTGCATCGGTACCTGAGCTGATCGGTAGGTGCATATCAGCAACGTCACATGTCGCTGTTTTACGCGGGTCAATGACCACCACGTCGAGATTTGGATTATTATTTTTAGCCTGACGAATGCGTTGGAAAATCACTGGATGACACCAGGCAGTATTGGAACCCGTTATCACAATAAGATTGGTGCGTTCGAGATCTTCATAACTACAGGGAACAGTATCTGAGCCAAAGGCCCGTTTCTGCGCTGCAACAACGGATGACATACACAGACGAGAATTGGTGTCTATATTTGCGTTGCCGATAAAGCCTTTCATCAGCTTGTTGGCTACATAGTAATCTTCAGTGAGTAGTTGACCAGAGACATACATGGCAACCGAATCCCTGCCATGTTGATCTATAGTGCTGTTCAGACGACGTGCAATCAGGTCCAGAGCATCATCCCAGCTACTTTTAAGCCCATTCACCTGCGGATATAGCATTCTGCCTTCATCGTCGAGAGTATCAGCCAGTGCAGCACCTTTCGAGCATAACCGTCCCTGGTTCGATGGATGATCAGGGTTACCCCGGACACTATACTGTGAGCCATCATGGCTTACAATAACACCGCAACCGACACCACAATAAGGGCAAGTTGTGCGTGTATCCTTTTTCTGTAGATCGGTCGGGCCTGTGCCGCTATTCATAGATGTGTACTACCATTCGTCTAAATTATAGTTTTCTAATATAGCAATTTACATGAGTTTAAGCTATTTCGAGCCAGTTTAAACCAATATCAGCTGATTTAGCGCAATTGTTGTTAATTCATATACTTAAGTCCAGAGATATGATTCAGTGATGACGTTATATGAGTAATATTAATTAAAAGCTACATTGATATTAACTGAAGTAATCATACGAATAAATTAATTCAATTATGATTGTTATCATCAAGGTCTTATAAAAATAGTGTACTACTTACCAAACAGGAGTTAATACTCACATATCCTTATCTGGCAGATTCGTTATCACACATAGTTGAATGACTATCAACGAAACTGCTCCTAGTCAACAGAAGGAGTTCATACATGTCAAAAACCTGGGTTGTGGTTGCAGAAAGCAGCCGAGCGAAAATATTCGAAGTCGAAAAAAATGATTCACATCGAACCCTAAAAGAAATCAATGGTTTTACCCACTCCGTCAGTAGAAACCACAAGCAGCAGCTCAGTGGTAGCCAGCAAAAAGAAAGCCGCGAATCACTACTAACCAGTACACTGGATACCCATAAAGATCATGAACGTGTTGAGTTTGCACGCTCACTAGGCCAGCACCTGAACTCGGCACGCAATAAGGGAGAATTCTCTAAATTAATTCTGATGTCACCACCACGTTTTCTCGGTGACCTGCGTAAAAACCTTGGCAGTGAAACTAACAAGCATGTGGTTTCAGAAATAGACAAGAATCTTGTACGCCATAATATAAAGGATATTCAGGCACATATGCCTGCTAGATATTAAGTATAAAACTGTATATCCACGTAACTAACACTACCCTGCTCTGCTGAGAGCAGGGTTTTTTATTTTAGTAGAAGAGTTGTGGTTTTATGAGAGCTTGTCATCAGCTACATGATAATTTGGATCTTCCAGGCGATTAACCTCAACCAGATCACCGGCCTTATCCAGCAATGTTTTACATTCCTCTGAAAGATGGCGTAAATGCAGCTTTTTACCTGCCTTGATATATCGCTCAGCTAATGAATCAATTGCCTCAATTGCGGAGTGATCTGTAACCCTGGAGTTCTGGAACTCAATAATTACATCATCTGGATCGGTTTCAGGTGTGAATAAATCACGGAAATTCTTAACTGAACCGAAAAATAATGGGCCATTGAGTTCATAAATTTTAGAGCCGTTATCGTCTATATATGCATTCACATGGATATGCTTTGCATGTTCCCAGGCGAATACCAGTGCTGAAACAATTACGCCGACGATGACAGCAATCGCCAGATCTGTTGCCACCGTAACAGCAGACACAAGTACCAGCACAAATGCATCATGACGAGGTATCTTGTTGAAGATACGGAAACTAGACCATTCGAATGTACCTATAACAACAATAAACATGACACCAACCAGTGCAGCCATTGGGATCTGTTCGATCAGGTTTGAGGCAAACAGGATAAAACAAAGCAGGAATAAAGCCGCAGATATACCTGAGAGTCTTTGATGGCCACCGGAGTTAACATTAATCATACTCTGGCCAATCATTGCACAGCCACCCATACCGCCAAATAAACCTGTTGTTGTATTGGCAATACCCTGACCAATACATTCACGATTACCGCGACCACGTGTGTTGGTAACCTCATCAATCAGTGATAGTGTCAGTAATGATTCAATCAGGCCAATCGCGGCCAGTATGATTGCATAGGGAAAGATAATTTTCAGGGTTTCGAAATTGTAGGCAACTTCAGGAATATGGAACTGAGGCAGCCCCCCCTTGATAGAAGCCAGGTCACCAACGGTATTGGTATCGACATTAAGACCGATGACCAGCAGGGAAACTACGACTATCGCGGCCAGGGATGAAGGCACTGCGTTTGTCAGCTTCGGCAGGTATTTGATAATAGCCATGGTTAGGATAATCAGCCCTGCGAATACCATTAATGGTTCACCAGACATCCATTCTTTAACGCCATCCACATCTATCTGGAAATGTTGTATCTGTGATAGAAAGATAACAATCGCTAGCCCATTAACGAAGCCGAGCATCACCGGGTGAGGAACAATCCGAATAAATTTACCCAGTCGTAAGATACCTGCGAGTATCTGTAATAAGCCGGTTAGTACGACTGTAGCGAACAGGTATTCAACACCATGATCAGCAACCAGGCTCACCATAACGACGGCCATGGCACCGGTTGCGCCTGAGATCATGCCGGGGCGTCCACCAAATATCGATGCCAGCAAGCCAACCATAAAGGCTGCATATAGCCCTACCAGTGGGTCTACGCCCGCTACAAACGCAAAAGCGACCGCTTCAGGAACCAGTGCCAGGGCAACGGTTAAACCGGAAAGAATCTCATTTTGAACACAGACGCGAGTTTGGCATCCCAGACTGAACATAGGCTTGGACCTTTGGAAGACTTCAAAGGGCGCGAATTATAGCAGAATCGCCAGGTTGGCGATATGCCATGCGTGACATGTCACTTATTCAGTTTTGGACTCCAGCTCATTCAATTCGAGATTAAGAGCCTGTACAGATATCAGTACTTCCCACATTGAATAACTCAGCGATATCAGCATGCTCAAGAGACTAAGACCAAACACCAGTTTCCCCAGTAGTAAATTGCCACCAAACAGGATAAACATGCAAACCACGCATAAAAACAGGCTACCTACACCAAATGCCTGCATATTGCGAATTACATTCACCCTCTTTCGCAGGCTACGAATCTGTGCCATAAGCGTGTCACTCGGGGTTGCTTTGTATATTGCACTCATTGAGCGGATACGAGAAGAAATAGCATTAAATCGATTGGTGTAGGCAACAAGTAATAATGATACGGCCGGAAAGAGTAATGCTGGTGTGGTTAGACTGATTTCGGGCATTTAAAAACAACTCTCAGATGCTGAATGGATGATTCAGTATATCTTTAACAATTAATCATTACTATTTAAGAGTCATAATATTTCGCTGGGCATTTCTGGTCATTAAGTTGTTTTGTCAGTCAGGATTACCGACAGGACAAAATCAATCAGCATAGTGCATCACTGGTGTCGTCAGTAACTACCAGATTCCTTCCTTCTGGGTCTAATTCATTTTTGAAAAAGGGATTATCATTGGTCGTCGCATCTGGTATTCGGCGTATTGATCACCCAGTGTTGTAACAAGGTCCTTTTCTTCATACTGTAAAGCAATAAATATGTACACTGTTAAACAGCTTGATAATACAAAATGTGTCATCGACATGTAGGGTGTAGCCCAAATTCCAATGAGTGTTCCAAACTGGATTGGATGACGTACTATTTTATAGAAAGACCTTTCAACAAAACGAGGCTGGGATTGTGAACGGTTAACGAGATTAAAGTAAACCTGCTGCAAGCCAAATAATTCAAAATGATTGATCAGGAAAGATGAAATAACTGCAATCATCCAGCCTGTCATATATAAGCCCGTTAGTGCATAAGCCATGACATCTGAATTAACTTGCCAGAGTGTACCTTCTAACCCCTGCCAGTAAAGACAGATTAAAACCATGATAATTCCTGATAGCAGGATATAGGTACTCCGTTCCATCGAATCAGGTATGATTTTCGACCAGCGCTGTTTGAAACCTGGTCGAGCCATGATTGAGTGCTGTAATGCAAACAGGAGGATTAAACCTGTATTGATTATGAGCGCCATGCTCGTTGATGTAGTTACTTCAGAATCGATATGCTTTGGTAGAAAATCCCAGCCACCGATATATAATGCAAACCATACGAGTCCTCCCAGCCCTATCACATAAGATACAACGCCATAGATAAATACCAGAAAAGCTTTCATGATCTTTCTCCCTGATAAATAGTGGATCGAAATATTTTGTGTAATAACACTACACCACTTAGTAGCAACTGAAGGTTTAGGAAATAAAATACTTTTACTGATAACAGGCTAGTGTGATCTTTTGTCACTTTTAGCAGAATCATTTCGTCAGCTTATTAAAAATACTGCGATATGACAAAGTTAATCTAAACACTCGTGTTTAAGGTGCGTATTGAGAGAAATCAAACTTTTGAGGTGTGAGGTAGTAACGAAAACAGGCCTGCTCGATTGAGCAGGCCTGTGATGCTAGCTTTAAATTATGAAGTTAGCTTGTCAGGCAGCAGTAGCACCCAGGCGTTCCTGAATAGCTTCGATAACAGCTTCACTGGAAGTGGCTGATACAGTCAGTAACATACCTTCCTTTTCATAAAATCCGGCCAGTGGTGCCGTTTTTTCATTGTATACATCCAGTCGATTACTGATTGCTTCTTCGGTTTCATCGTCACGTTGAACCACATTGCCACCACATTTATCACATACACCCTCTTTCTTGGGTGGATTTGATTTAACGTTGTAGATTTCACCACAGTCTTCACAGGTGCGGCGAGTGGTTAAACGATCAAGAATTACATCACGTGGCACGTCAATGTTGACAACCATGTCGAGCTCTTCGCCCATATCGGCAAGCAATGTCTTAAGTGCTTCAGCCTGTGGGATGGTGCGGGGGAAACCATCCAGCAGGTAGCCTGCCTTACAATCGTCTTCCTTAAGACGCTCACCCATAATACCCATAATCAGGTCATCGGATACCAGGTCACCTGCTTTCATGGCTGCTTCAGCTTTTTTACCGAGTTCAGTACCAGCGGCAACAGCGGCTCGAAGAATATCTCCTGTTGAAATTTGTACTGAGCCGTCCATTTTAGTCAGTAACTTGGCAACCGTACCCTTACCTGCTCCAGGTGCGCCTAATAAGATTAATTTCATTTATTATCCCCTCTGTGGTTATCTATATAACTGATGCACATTGCACGCTTCAGCTGATTAGTAATTATCCACTCATCATATACAGCTTGACCGCCATCTAAAACCGAAAAAACTTTATTCAACCATAAGATAAATATGGGTTTGTAACCTGCTCAGAAGGCGGCCTGAATCACTGGGGTATCTGCCCTCGCATTGAGTGTGCCAGGCCTTCCTTCTGCTTACGGTTGAGCCTGCGAATCTCATATTCCCTGGAGGCAGCAGCTGAGCGATCAGTGCATAGCTCGAAATACACCATATTCACCGGCCGACGGGCACGTGTATACCTGGCAGCTTTACGGTCGTCTGTATTGTGCTCCTGCAGGCGACGCCTGGGATCTGTGGTTATACCGGTGTAGTAGGTATTATCAGCACAGGTTAGCAGGTAGACATACCAGTCCATTGATTTAAGCCCTGGAAATGAATTCCTGGGTCTCGGTATTGACCTTGATAAGCTCTCCGGGCGTCAGGTATTCGGGAACCTGTACCACCAGGCCGGTTGACAGGGTTGCGGGCTTGGTACGAGCTGAGGAAGATGCGGCTTTCATCGCCGGTGCGGTGTCTTCGATGGTCAGAGACACAGTTGCAGGTAGCTCAATACCCATAATCTGGTCTTCCACGATGAGTGCATTTATACCCTCCAGACCCTCGAATATATATAACAGCTCATCTTCAATCATCTCATCCTGCAGGCTGTGCTGCTCGTAGGATTCGCTATCCATAAATACCCAGGCCTCGCCTTCTCGATAGAGTGGCTGAACGGGCCTGCGAGTAACTTCTATGGTGTCCAGGTTCTCGTCACCTTTAAAACTTTGCTCAAACTTCTGCTTGCTGACCAGATCCTGGCCCTTAACTTTATAGAGTGTATTACCACTGCGTGAAGAAGCTGTCTGTACGTGTATATTTCGGATGACGACATTCTGGCCGTTATAATGGATAAAAGATCCGCGTTTAAGCTCATTTGCTTTCATGTGAGTGACTTACTGCTAATTAATGATTGGCGTATAATAGCCGCATTTTGCATGCGGGTGAATCTGTGAATCAATTTGTAGCGGGCCAACGTTGGATAAACGATGCCGAACTGTCTCTCGGACTTGGTACCATCCTGAGTGTTGAGCATCGCACCATCAGCCTGATATTCCACGCTACAGGCGACACTCGTACCTATGCCAAGGATACTGCCCCACTAACGCGGATTCGCTTTAAAGCCGGAGACAGGATAACTGATATCCATAAGCGCTCACTGCTGGTGCGTGATGTTGAAGAAACTGATCAACTGATTGTCTACACGGTCGAAACGGAATCTGGTGACAGGGAGCAGCTGGAAGAGCGTGATCTCGATACTTCAATTCAGCTGAACCAGGCACTAGATCGCTTAATGAGCGGTCAAATTGATGACAATAAATGGTTTGAGCTGCGCAATGAGGCATTACAGAACCAGCTGAAGAATTATAACAGCGGCATCCGAGGACTTACGGGGGCACGTACCAGCCTTATCCCACATCAGCTCTATATCGCTCAGGAAGTCGCCACACGATATGCCCCCCGTGTACTGCTTGCAGATGAAGTTGGACTCGGTAAGACGATCGAAGCGGGCCTGATATTACATCATCAACTGACCACTGGGCGGGCTAGTCGCGTCCTCATTATTGTTCCAGAAGCACTTATTCATCAGTGGCTGGTAGAGTTACTGCGCCGATTTAACCATTTTTTCAGTATTTATGATGAAGAGCGCTGCCTTGCCGTGAGTGACAGTACGGAATTTTCTAACCCTTTTATGGCGGAACAGCATATTCTCTGTAGCCTGGACCTGTTTACAGCAAACCCGCAGCGTTTTGAACAGGTTCTGTCGTGTGAATGGGACTTGCTGATTGTTGATGAAGCGCACCATCTTGAATGGCATGAAAATGCACCGAGTGAGGAATACCGTCTGGTAGAGCGGCTTTCCGCCATCAGCAAGGGCCTCCTGTTACTTACAGCTACACCCGAGCAGTTTGGCAAGCAGAGTCATTTCGCCAGGCTCCGTTTACTGGATCCTGATCGATTTAATGACTTTGAAAGCTTTCTGGAACAGGAAAATCATTACCAGAGTATTGCTGATCTCATTGACCAGATAAACCAGCAAAGCACGCTTGACGATTCGGTAATTGAGCAGCTTTCTACGCTAGATAGCAATATCGACAGAAGCTTACTAAAGCAGTCAGTGTTAAATGAGAGCCAGAAAAATGAGATTATTCATCATCTGTTAGACTGCCACGGTACTGGTCGTGTGTTGTTTAGAAATACCCGTGCTGCGATTAAAGGTTTTCCCAGGAGGCAGGTAATACAACATCCCCTGGTGATGGCTGAGCAATACAGCTCATTCTTCAAGAATAAAAAATACAACATAGAGCAATTACTGCATATTGAAAGACTTGTATCTCGTAATGCTGACTGGTGTAATTTTGATGAAAGAGTAAACTGGCTTGTAGATTTTCTAAGGCAGAATCCAGAAGAAAAAATATTACTGATTACACACTACGCCGAAACCGCAATAGAATTATCCAGGGCACTTAAAGTTAAGTTTGGTGTTCCTTCATCCGTGTTTCATGAACAGCTTAGTATTGTAGAACGAGATAAACGTGCTGCCGACTTTGCTGACAGGGAAACAGGCGTACAAATTCTCATGTGTTCTGAAATTGGAAGTGAAGGCAGGAACTTCCAGTTCTGTCATCATATTATTCTTTTTGACCTGCCCTTTAACCCGGATCTTCTTGAACAACGGATTGGTCGCCTGGACAGAATTGGCCAGACACAGACGATTAAAATTCATGTTCCTTATATTAAAAACACTTGCCAGCAGAGATTATTCGAGTGGTTTCATGATGCACTTAATGCTTTTGACTCTACCTGTCCCGCTGGTTCACACATCTTCCTGCATAACAGGGAAGCATTACTAAAATCACTGGATATGCTAAATGTTTCAGATAGTGAGTATGAAGAATTTATACAGATATGTAAGTCCCAGTACCAGAAGCTAAACAATGAAATGCATGAAGGCCGGGACCGTCTACTCGAGTACAGCTCCTGCCGTATGTCTATTGCCAGTAAACTGGTGAAACGTATTGAATACTATGAGCAGACATCACAACTTAAACCATTCATGTCAAACCTGTTTGACTGTTACGGTGTAAACCTTGAAGAACATAAACTCGGTAGCTATATTATTACGCCTGCGGAACATATGATTGGACAGTTTCCGGGGCTTGATGATGACGGCATGACGATTACATTTGATCGTGAAACAGCACTACATCACGATGATATGCACTTTCTCAGCTGGGATCACCCTATGGTATTGAACGGCCTTGATATGCTACTGGGCAATGAGCATGGCAATACTTCAGTTTGCAGTTACAGATCAGACAGCTTTAAACCAGGGCAATTACTTGTTCAACTGGTATATATTATTGATGTCGACGTTCCAGATAATTACCAGGCATTTATTAATACTCACCAGTTACAGGCGCTACCTGTAGAATTTACATGTAATGAACAGGCTGTTGAAATAAATCATGACTTTAACCCTACAGCACTTCAATCGATAGACAAGCGTATTGGCAAGCAGGTCATTCAGTTAAAACAGAGCGAGATCAGAAGCGTTGTTGAAATGATTTCCTCACAACTGGAAGATAAAGCGGCTGAATTTCTTAAACAGCATTATGCTACGCAGATTATTGTACTTGAAAATGAAATAGAGCGACTACTTCAGCTCAAATATGTAAATCCACATGTAAGACAGGATGAAATTGATCATTTCAAATTACAGCATGAAGCGCTTGTTGCTACCAGTCAATGTCCAGTGACGCGACTCGACTCAATCAGGTTAATTATTACGACGTAATACTTTTCACCAGGGACAGTGGCTGGTAACAGTTCTTGCAGCGATAAATAACCCTGTTCTTCTGTATGCGATTATGTCGTGTTGTCGTGATGCTGTGTTGCATGCAATTACAGGCATAGAGGTGACGTATCTGTTGCCTCAGGGGTAATCCATCCAGATCGTAGCGACTGGTGACTTCCGCTTTAACGTTCAACAATGACATAAAGTATCGCCATTCCTGTCCGTGTGGTTTAATCTGTTTACGTGCATACTGTGCATAACAGGCATAATGAGCCACTTCATGAGCTGTAGTGCTGTGAAGGGAGTCTTCAAAATAACGTGAAAAAATAATTTCGTTATAGCGAATATAACTGGTGCCGTTTTTTACTACAAACATACCAGACGCCCTGCCCTTTAGATCAAATAGAACAGGGATATACTCGAGATTAAGGCTTAACTCCTGATTAATCTGATCAATACAGGTATGAGTACGATGTATCACCGTGTCTTTCTGTAAGGTACTTAAGGTATAGTCATGCATGAGCATATTTTAAGAATAAATGTACAATATGACACTATAAATCGTGTAAATTTACTGAAAATCATCCGATTCTGGGCTATATTCACAGCAACTGATACTTGCAGGTAGATAATGGATCAACTATTTATTGCCCGACAGCCAATCTATAACCGTACCCAGGGGGTTTTGGGCTACGAACTACTCTACCGAGATAGCTTAGTCAATGAGGCGAATATCAAGGATGGTTCACAGGCTTCCTGTGATACTATACTAAATTCTTTTATGCATATCGGCATCGATAATATTGCTGGTAGCGCATTTGCATTTATAAACCTTCCCAGAGAATTCATAATTAACGAATCACTGACGCCCATGCTTAAAGAACAGGCTGTGTTGGAGATTCTGGAAGATGTCATTGCTGATGATGAAGTTATAAAAGGCCTTCAGCGACTCAAGTCAGAAGGTTACAGAATTGCACTTGATGATTTTGAGTACAGAGAAGATGTTATACCTCTAATAGAGCTCGCTGACTACATCAAGATAGATGTACTTAAACTCTCTGAAAAAGAGGTTTTACAGCAACTTGACTATCTAAATTCATACAATGTAAAGCTGATTGCTGAGAAAGTTGAAACCCAGGAGCTATATCAGTTTTGCAGCCAGCTGGATTTTGATTATTTCCAGGGATTTTTTTTCTGCCATCCAGAACTATTGCATAAAAAAACGGTACCCGCAAACAAAGCCGTTATATTTAATTTGATTAATAAGCTTCAGGACCCAGAAATTAGCTCTGAACAGCTAGAGTCGATACTCGTTCAGGACATTACTCTTTCATACAAACTATTACGTTATATTAACAGTGCAGCATTCAGCTTACGCAGAGAAGTTGACTCAATCAAGGACGCAATCATATTACTTGGTATGAAAAACCTGAGTAACTGGATCACGCTGATCATGATGTCGAAAATCTCTGACGGTAAACCTGCCGAGCTAATCGTTACTGGTATGATCCGCGGTAAAATGTGCGAGTTAATTGCTGAACAGATACAGCCCGAAATAAAGCCGCAGATGTTTGTTATTGGCTTATTTTCAGTACTCGATGCCTTGATGGATCAGCCTATGATTGAGTTACTGGACACGGTAATACTAAGTACTCCAATAAAACTCGCCCTACTGGATAAATTCGGCCCGCAGGGCGAAATTTACCAGCATGTACTCGACTACGAACATTCGAGATGGGATGAGCTTTTGCAGGATGATATAGATTCACAACTTTATATTCGTGCCTATACAGAAGCTGTGCAATGGGCCGATGAAAGCATGAAAGCGCTCAGTAACTAATTTCTAGACGTAAAAACGTCCCGCACTGGCTATAGATATTACAAGCAGGCCAATTGTCATATTTATACCAATAAGCAACCTTATCTGTGCAAGTGCTGCCGCTCCATCAGGCCAGCGCTGTTCTGACACTGCTGCCTTCAGTCGTTTAAAAGGAGCAAAAAAGACATGCATATATATCAGGATCATCACAATACCGAGTCCATTCATAAGGTGAACGTACATTGGTGTGTCTGCCATGCTACCCCAAATAGAAAAGATCATCATATAACCAGTAACAGGTATTAGAATTACAGATGCCCAGACATAAGGGAAAAATTTCTTAAAAACATTTACCCATAAAGTTAGGCGTTGTGGAGGCTCAAGTACAGTAGCAGCGACTGGACGTAGAAAATTATAAGCAAACACCATTCCGCCCACCCAGACAACGACAGCCAGAACATGCAATAATATATATACACTTAGCATAAAAAGCCCTTTAGAATAAATTAGTCATATGTATGGTTATGATACAACAGGTATCAATCATACGCATCAAAACGATATGCATCCATACTGGTTTCTATGATGCTCCTGCCAACAACAATTATACGGCCTTGATATCTAAAGCTTTCATTATTGGTGAATTCGAATGAATAAGCGCGTTTCAACTTGAACTGCCAGAAAGATTGTCTGACAATACTAAACTCACTAAGTTGGACGGTATCATCAAGAAACTGAACATGGTTCTGATTACACAATAAGGCAGCCTTGTTACGTACCGCCTCCTTGATTTTCATTGCATCTAGCCAGAGCCATATCAATGGGAGCGAAATAAAGATGAAAAACAGTTCAGTCAGGTACATTTTAATAGCTATCTATACTAATGGATAAATCGACGCTCTGTTATACATCACTTTTCTGTGAAGAGAACATCTGGAAACTGGTAGAGTATTTACAGGGCAACAACAGCATCATAGCACAGGATGTCCTGTTTATTATCAACCCGAACAGGCACATTGCGATTTTTGAGCAGGCCATTAGCAATAGCAATCTACCTGTAATATGGGATTATCATGTCATTCTATCAGCTTATACCGAGAACGGGCCTGTTATTTATGATTTCGACAGTCGCTTATCATTTCCTGTTGATCTACAGACATATTTTTCAAGCAGCTTCAAACACTGGTATACCCTGCCTGAAGAATACAGGCCCTATTTACGTGTGATAGAAGCTCTAAAATACTTTAAAAACTTCTATTCTGATCGTAGCCATATGAAAGGATGCATTGATATCGATGAATTTCCAGACTACCCGATAATTACACCAGAAGATAAATGCGGTATATTATCACTCGACAGGTGTCGTTTTGTAGTTGATGAACAAGATTTCGAATCATTAATCAGGCCGAATGATTATGCTGAAAGATTTGTAGAATAAGATTAGCCTGTTATATGTTCAACGATATCCTTAACTGAAAGAACACCATCTATCGATTTTACACTCTTGCCGGCTTGCCAGTAATCATTATTGATAGATTCATCCTTCAAAGAATGTTTAAGTTGATACAGCGATTTAAGTGCCAGGATAGTGCGCATAAAATGTTTTAGTTTTGAATGTTTTAACATCAGTGCTTCAATATAGTTCGGCTTAAGACCCCTGCGTTGTACCTGTGGTGTATTTATAACAGATACCGGAACACCTGTAATACGTTCACTAAGAACTATGTCTGACTCATCTGCATTAATGATAGCCTGTTTATAAGAATCACTTGCAGAACACTCTAATGATGCGATAAATCTTGTACCCATTTGCACCGCCTGATAACCATACTCCATAGCTTCTATGTAAGAAGTCTTATCTGCAATTCCACCTGCGCAGACTACTGGAAGATCGAAGGATTTTAAATCATCAAATAGCTGCTGATAGCTCAAAGTACCGGCATGACCACCTGCTCGATTATTCACAGCTATAAGACCATCCACATGACAGGTAATTGCTTTTTCAGCCCATTGTGCACTTGTTACATCATGATAAACGAAACCATTGCATTCATGCACCTTCTCAGTAACCCAGTCTGGTTTACCCAGAGAAGTAATAAAAAAACGTATGCCTTTGTTAAGGGCTATATCGAGATATTGCTGCATTTTTTCACGGTAATGCCTGGAGCTTTTTTCTATCAGCAAGTTCATAGCAACGGGACGATCAGTAAGTTGCTGTATATAGTCGATACCGTCTGAAAATTCATAGCCATGCACATAAGTTAAAGAAACAGGCTGAATAACACCAAGCGCACCAGCTGATGAAGCGGCCGCAACCAGTTCAGGGTTGCTACAAGGATACATAGGACCACAAATCAGTGGTACAGATGCACCAGAGTGCTGTAAAAATAAGTTATTAGTATCTGACATATTATTTATCAAGCCTGGCAATTTTCCAGGTTACATGGACTTCAGCAACGAGTAAGTCTTCCTGGTTCTTTATTTCAGTTTTGACTGTGTATTCTGTTTCATCAACAACTTCTGGTAATTGATTATATGATTCAGCAACCAGGGTACCCCTGGCCTTCTTATAATAGTTTACAGATATCTTTACTGGTATACCACGTAAGCTATCATCCATACTGGCCAGTAGAGCTAGTCCACTGGTAAATTCTCCAAGGTTAACAAGCGCAATTGCATGTATGGAATTTAGGTGATTTCGGATTGCACGTCTGTCTCGTAGTTGAATTTTTGCATATCCAGGTCGCAGTTCCTGTACCTTAGCACCGAGTCCACCTGTATAAGGATTGTATATACGTATAATTAAAGAGAATAGCTGTTTACCGAATGGCCATTTTGCAAGATTATGCCAGATCTTATAGAACGATGATGTTTTCATTAAGACCCCCCAGTTGCCATGCTATTAGAGTGCATCACAATCAGCACATATATATGAATAATGATATAATACGCTTTTGAATTAATTACCAGTGCTTTATGACTGATTCGACAGAATTTGACGCCGATGTCGCGCAGCAGGAACTGCTCAAGTTACTTGATTATCGTATGCCTTACGGTAAATATACAGGCAGTAAGCTTATCGACCTGCCAGAACCTTACGTTGTCTGGCTACACAATAAAGGCTTCCCTAACGGGGAGCTTGGTAAAATGCTGGCTATTATTTATGAAATTAAAGTTAATGGACTTGAAGCGATGCTCAAACCATTAATCACCTCACGCTAGTTACAATGCCCCGTCCTATTTCTCGATATCTACCGCCTGAATTTACACAACTCGATATATTATATGAGGACGAGTACTGCATTGCTATCAATAAGCCATCAGGCTTATTATCTGTTCCCGGTAGAGGTGAAGATAAGCAGGATTGTATGTATAGTCGGTTACTGCAATCACACCCATCAGCTCTGGTTGTACATAGACTAGATATGGCAACATCTGGCATTCTGTTATTTGCACTGGACAAGTCATTTCAGCGTTCCATGAGCAAATTATTTGAAGAAAGGCAGGTAAGTAAAACGTATATTGCAAAAGTATATGGTCGGGTCCATTCTAAAAATGGCACAATCAACCAGCCACTAATCGCTGACTGGAAAAACAGACCTAAACAGAAAATAGATTACGAATACGGAAAACCATCAATCACTCATTTTGAAAGACTCAAGATTTGTGAAGATGGAAACAGTATCGTTAAGCTCAAACCTGTCACAGGCAGAAGTCATCAACTCAGGGTTCATATGTCTTCCCTTGGACATCCTGTTCTTGGCGATATTTTTTATTGTACATCTGATTCATATAAAGCAAGTAAACGACTATTGTTACATTCAGAGAGACTAAAATTCAAACATCCAGTTACTGGCAACACGGTATGCATACAATGTCCGGCCGATTTCATTTAGCATCTGAGACTCTATTATATATTTATGATCCAATGTGCAGCTGGTGCTGGGGATATAGGAACACCCTGGAAAAACTTAAAATTCATTTGCCTGAAAATACTTTATTTAGATATATTGTTGGTGGGCTAGCTGAGGATACAGATTCTCCTATGCCTGCAGATATGCAGCATCGAATTGAATCAACCTGGCAGCAGATTGAGACTGCTATTCCAGGTACTAATTTTAATTATGATTTCTGGAGACTGTGTAAACCAAGGCGATCAACCTATCCTTCCTGTAGAGCAGTCTTGGCGGCAGCTAAATATGATAAATATGAAGACATGTTACTTGCAATACAATGTGCATATTATCTACAGGCTAGAAATCCATCTGACTATGAAGTGCTTTATGATCTTGCTGAAGAAATTGGTATTAACAGGCATGATTTTGAATCTGAAATTCATTCTGACTCGATAGCGAGAAAACTACAGGATGAAATTATTTTCAGTCGATCTATTGGTGTTGATAGTTTTCCATCATTAGTTTATTTTAAAAATGAATCTTTCTATCCTATTGAACTGGACTACAATAATTATGATATCAGTCTTGAT
>JBFHVK010000016.1:0-18183 GCA_041589615.1 Gammaproteobacteria bacterium
ATCGCTTTCGGGTATAGTCTTGACGTGGTCTTTATATTATGGCGGCCCGTTGACCTATGGGGTAGCTTAATAGTGAGAAATTAGAGCATAATTGTTTAATAATAAGCGTTAATGCTTTTAGTATGACCTTACTTGTCGAATAAGTGCCTCATGAAGGTCTTCTGCCCGAATAATTCTCTGGGGTGGCTATTAAAAACATTTAATATTAATGAGTTGAAATTAGTTCAATTCCTTCGGTATTACTGAGTAGTCTTCGACACTCAATCAGAGTCATGCTTTTCTAAACGGGCCTTGATGCCACCATTCGTGTATTTGATATGTCCACTGTAATTTGAAGTACCGCTATAGATAAAATTGACGGGCTGGCTCTGTCCACTAATTTCAAGATGACCTGTGAACTCATACTCCGATGGCTGATCAGTCGTATTAATGACACCGACTAACTGGGCATTCTGCTCACTCCCGTGAAGTTCTATCAGGACTTCACGGGTGTCATCTCTGGCATCAAGTTCGTGTATATCAATATGCCTGATATGTTTCAATTCGTGCTGAACCAGAGGAATGGCATTGAGTCGTTCCGTGATCGCTAATTCTTCCCAGCCCAATGCGCGAATAATAAATGTGGAAATTGCGACAAGTAGAATAACAACTACCGTCGCCGCTATGACCAGTAACTTCTTAAACATGCTAAATCCTTATGCATTTAATCAGTGTGTATCTATATCAGGTGAAGAATATCCAGTGGTGAATCCACACTATGATCGGCTCCCCAGTCATGGGTATTTTCCCATTCACCAATGTACCCATAAGAGGCAATTACTGTGCGCATTCCCGCATTATTTCCGGCTTCAATATCTCGTCGTGCATCACCGATATATATACAGTTATCTGCTTCACTGTTAGCCAGTTTACATGCCAGGTACATGGGTTCAGGATGTGGTTTTCGATTCGCCGTTGTATCGCCGGAAACAATACATGCTGCACGAGGTGCGAGGCCAATCTGTTGCATCAGGGGGTCAGTTAACCAGCCAGGCTTATTGGTAACCACACCCCAGTTCATCTGCTGCTGTTCGATGGAGGTAAGCAGCTTTTGCATGCCGGGAAATAAGACTGAATCGACGCACAGGTTATTTTCGTAAATTTCCAGATAGCGTTTTTTCAGGCGTTCAAGCGTAGCTTCGTCTGTGATATTCGGAAAACCGAGATTGACCAGTGCAACACTGCCATTTGAGACCACAGGACGAATTTGCTCAAAGGGCAGGGGCTGGTATGACTCTTCCTGCAACAGAATATTAAGTGCATTGGCCATATCTGGTGCAGTGTCTATTAGAGTGCCATCCAGATCGAATAGCACAGTTTTAATGGGTGTCATACTGCTAATTACTCAGCAGGTGACAGGTAATGAGTCATGTAATTTACATCTACGTCGCGACCCAGGGAATATTTTTGTGTGAGCGGGTTATATGTCATGCCGATAATGTTTTTAAGCTGCAGTTCGGCTTCACGCGCCCATTCATCCAGTTCGGAAGGCTTGATAAATTTTGCATAGTCATGAGTGCCTTTAGGCAGCATGCGTAATACATATTCAGCACCGACAATAGCAAACAGATAAGATTTTGGATTACGATTGATGGTAGAAAAAAATACCGAGCCACCAGGTTTTACCAGCTGTTTACAGGCACGGATAACGGAAGCAGGATCTGGCACATGTTCAAGCATTTCCATGCAGCTCACTGCATCAAATGAAGCGGGATGTTGTGCTGCAAGTTCCTCGACGGTGATTTGCTGGTAATCGATTTCGAGCTCACTTTCCATGGCATGTAATTTTGCCACTGAAAGAGGTGCTTTACCCATATCAATAGCCGTTACACTGGCGCCACGTTTGGCCATGCTTTCAGAAAGTATGCCACCACCGCAACCAACATCGAGTACACGTTTGCCTTCTAGCTGAACTCTTTCATCGATGTAATGTAGTCTTAAAGGATTAATTTCATGCAGGGGTTTAAACTCACCATGCATGTCCCACCAACGGCTGGCCAGTTCTTCAAATTTGGATATTTCTGCCGGGTCGATATTTAATGTTGTCATACGCTTATCTTGTCTCTGCCTGCACTATGAGCCGACTAGTTTATCATTCCACTGACGGCTTGTATTCATCAGTTCCTGTTCATCGAGTGTTGTTAGTTCGCGGTCTTTTAACAGGTGCTTACCTGCAACCCAGACATCGGATATCTGTTCACGATTGCAACTGTAAACCAGGTTTGCCACCGGGTCATAAACCGGGTTGAGTTCCAGGCTGGAAAAATCAACCGCAATAATATCGGCATACTTACCCGTTTCAAGGCTACCGGTGTGTTGTTCAAGACCCAGGGCCCTGGCGCCGTTGATTGTCGCCATACGCACAGTCTGCATGGCGCTGAGAGCAGTTGCATCGCCGCTAACGCCTTTCGCCAGCAGGCTTGCAGTACGCATCTCACCCAGCATACTGAGGTCATTATTACTGGCAGCGCTATCGGTGCCGAGGGCTACATTCACGCCTGCGTCCATGAGTTTTTTAACCGGGCAGAAACCACTTGCCAGTTTCAGGTTGGATTCCGGGCAGTGCACTACATGACTACCTGATTCGGCCAGTAGTGAGATCTCCTCATCGGTTGCCTGGGTAAAGTGGACAGCCATCAGATTGGGAGACACCAGCCCAAGTTCGTTGAGTCTCTGCAGTGGGCGCATGCCATACTGCTTAATAGACTGAGTAATCTCGTCGGCAGTTTCATGTACATGAATATGTACTGGTAGATCCATTTCATCGGCCAGTACACGAATACGACTTAATGGCTCGTCGGACACTGTAAACGGGGCATGAGGTGCAAATGGGGTATGGATTAGGCTGTCACTGCGAAAACGGTCACGCAGTTCCAGGCCCTTGTCGATATATTCCATTGCATTGCTGGCCCAGACACTAGGGAAATCGATGGTAATCAGGCCAATGCAGGCGCGAATACCAATGTCCCTGGCCAGTCTTGCAGTGACCTCTGGAAAGAAGTACATGTCATTAAAGCAGGTTGTACCAGAACGCAACATTTCAGCAATGGCCAGTTGTGATCCATCATGGACAAACTCTTCACTGACCCATTTGGCTTCAGCAGGCCATATGTGGTTATTAAGCCAGTCGTGCAAAGCCAGATCATCTGCTATGCCCCGAAACAGGTTCATCGGGCTGTGTGTATGCGCGTTAACCAGTCCGGGCATTAACAGGTGCCTGGAATACTCTTTAGTAACCGCTGCAGTATAGTTTTGTCTGGCCTGCTCTGTCGGCAGAATATCGAAGATGCGTCCATCCTCAATTGCAATGCTGTGATGTTCGAGCAGAGGATCCGTGTCACTAACGGGTAAGACCCAGCGGCCATGTAATATTGTGTCAACCGTTTTCATGGGCGCAAGATAGCACAAAATCACCCCATATAGACTGTTTTTAGGCGTAATTAGTGTTATAAATAACTAAATAATGAACCGCGATAAATGGAGAATAATTATGCAGTCACTTACATTCGGGCGTCTAGTTTCACTTATTACTCTAAGTGCGGCGTTGACCCTGAGCGCAGGATGTAACCCAAAGGTAACACGAGTCGATGCCAGTGAAGTGACAGATTTGAGTGGGCAGTGGAATGATACTGATTCCAGGCTAGTGTCGCGTGAAATGATTGATGATGTGTTGTCACGTCGCTGGCTGGGTGATTTCAATCGTCAGAAAAGCAGGCCGCCTACCGTCATTGTCGGAACCGTGCGTAATCTCAGTCATGAGCATATTAATACCCGTACTTTTATCCGTGACCTGGAACGTGAACTAATAAATTCCGGTGAAGTAGAATTTGTGGCATCGGCTTCTGAGCGTGATGAAATTCGTTCAGAAAGACGTGACCAGGATCTTCATGCCCGTGAAGAGACACGCAAGGCGATGGGTAATGAAATCGGTGCTGATTTCATGCTTAAAGGAACTATCAATACCATCGTCGATGCAATTAAGGGTGAACAGGCGCGATTTTATCAGGTTGACCTGACACTCATCGATCTTGAGAGTAACCGCAAGGTCTGGGTCGGTCAGAAGAAAATCAAGAAAACTATAGAGAAAAGTGGCTGGCGTCTATAGACGCTAGTCATCGACTGTTTATATTGTTCGATGGCGAAATAAAACAGCTTCAATCAGTCTACATAGTCATCACTACACGTGTCAGTTATAAAGTGTCTGAAAACTTAAATACTAAGAGGTGGCTTGCATGAGTAACCAGGGAAGGCGCCTGATGTTCAGGTTTATACTTCTGATATCTGTAGTGCTTCTACAGGCATGCACCACCTCAGCTCATAAAACTGCGGGTATGCGTAATCTTTTGTTACATACACAGTATGAGAAAGCACTGCAGGAAGCAGAGCGTCTGCTTCAGAAGACTCCCGATGGTGTTATGGAAAATATGAATGTGGGTATGTTGCAGCACTTGCTCAATAACTATGAGGCTAGCAACCAGGCATTTGAAGTTGCTAAACAACGAATTGAAGCGCTTTATGCAACATCGATTACGGAACAGGTTGGAGCTACCGTCGTTAATGATGAGCTGATTAGTTATCAGGGTGACCGCTTTGAACAGGTTCTTATTCATCTCTATATGGCAAAAAACTTTCTCAAACTGGGGCAGCAGGATTCAGCTCGTGTTGAACTACTTCAGTCACAGGTTAAAATGAATGAATGGGGGGAACCGAGCGATGAAGTTCCGTTCATGCGATATTTTTCCGGTATTATTTTTGAATTACTGGGCGAAGAAGATAGTGCAACGGTCTCTTACCGAAAGGCCGTTGATGCTTACAGGAATACCTATGATAAACATGGCCTTAATGTCCCGCTACAACTGAAACAGGATCTGTTACGGATGCTTGCGAGAATGAAAATCTGGGATGAATATCGTCAATATAAAAAACAGTTTATTCTTTCGGATTACCAGCCACCAAGAACCCGGGGTATGGGTGAGCTGGTGCTTATAATGGGTAATGGCCTTGCGCCTCAACGAGAGCAGAAAGTATTTCGTACCTGGGCTCCGGCATTGTCGCTTAACATAAAAGTGGCTATACCGGCTTATCCAGATCCTCCAGCAGTACTGCCTCGTATGAGAGTAAAAATAAATGATAGTTACCATGTGATGGAGACTGTATCCAATATCGATGGTATGGCAAGAGCTGCTCTTGCTGAAAATCTACCTGAGATAACAACTCGTGCTATTGCTCGTGCAGTTGCAAAGAAAAAATCAGAAAAAGACATGGGTGATAAACAGGGGCCTCTGGCACAGTTTGCTATGATGGTGATTAATCAGGGGACAGAAATAGCGGATACACGTTGCTGGAGTACATTGCCACAGGCCTTTAATCTAATGAGAATTTATTTGCCTGAGGGTGAGCATGCGCTGGATGTCGAAGTTTTATCTGCAGGTGGACATATTGTTGACGTTATCAAGCAGAGAGTAAAAATAGCTTCTGATGCAAAAACTGTTATAAGTGATCACTGGATAGCACCACAGATGCGCGCAGGAAGTGCTGCTGATGAAAAGTATCTATCAGGCAGTAAATCTCTGGCGAGTAGTGTCTACTAATAGAGTAAACGGGTGTGTATAAACCTGGTAAGGACGAGGCAAGATGAAAATATATAGTCAATATTACCTGATGCTTCTTATCAATGGCCTGTTACTGTTTGGTGCATCTGCAATTGCAGGCGATAAACCTGACTGGGTAGATAATGAAGCCGGAAAATATGATAACAATGTGTACCTGTCAGCTTCTGGTTCTGCATCTAATCCCGAGCTGGCAAAAGATCGTGCCCTGAGTAATTTAAGTAAGATTTTTGAATCGAATGTTGATGCCATCAGCACTACAAAATCAGATACTCATGTTTCAGTAGAGCAGGGTGATGAGCAGTTCACACGCAAACACCACCTGGCTGAAAAAATACAGATACGCAGCGATAAAATAATTCATGGAGCACGCATTGCTGAAAAATGGAAGGATGAAGAGCTTCATAGTTACCATGCACTTGCTGTTCTAGATCGTCAACAGGCTACGAATAATATTAAAGGTGAAATGCGCCGACTGGACGATGAAACACAAACACAACTCGATAAAAGTGTTGCTGAAAATGATCCACTTTTTTCGATTGCCTTACTCAATAATGCATATCAACTTCAGCAGGAAAGATATTCGTTACAGAAAATGTTGAAGGTTATTGATACTAGAGGAGTAGGTAGCCCCGGATTCTGGAACCTGGCTGAGCTGTCTTCTTCTTTGCAGAGTAAACTTCAGGATTTAAAAATCGGCGCTGCAGTTGATAATGATTCGATGGGTAAACTGGAGCTGCTGTTAAGGTCTGCAATGGGGAATGCTGGTTTTCCTGCAAGCAATAATGGTACAGACTATATGCTTGTCGCAAATCTGGATGTACAGGACCTGGGTCTTCGACAGGGATGGTACTGGTTGCGGGGTAAGTTGAGTGTCAGCCTGGTCGAGAAAGACGGGAAGGTTCGAGGGCAGAAACAATGGTCAGTTAAAGCTTCCGCATTACAGCAAAATGAAGCTGAAAGCCGTTTACTTACCCAGATCAGTAAAAAGCTCAATGCTGAGCTGAAGAATGCTATTCTGGAATTTTCTTCGGGTACTGGGTTATAACGGAAAAATTAAAATAAAAAATAAGAAGCACAAGAAAACGCAAATGAACGCAAATCTCGTCGAGTTAATTTTATATATCTGAAATTGTAATTCCTGTATTGGTAAAAAATACAGAAGTATTTGAGATGCTAATAAACGGAAAAAACTGGGTGAAGCTTTACTGTATATTCGTTAACCAATGAAAATCTATCCAGATTAGAAATATGGTTTCATAGGCGGTATTGCAGTTATATAGGATAGCAGGCGGGGTGATCATAACAAAAACAGTTACTACAAAAATATAATATAAAAATTTGCGTTAATTCGCGTTTTCTTCTGCTTTTTCTTTTATTCTTTTAATCTTCTAATGCTGGGTTATTGTAATAACGCAATAAAAAAGGTCGCCTGTTTATGATGCGACCTTTTTTATTAATTGACATTGCCTGTCTGTGATTACTGGCGTTTGTCTATGGGTACGTAATCGCGCATGGCTGCACCTGTGTAAAGCTGGCGAGGTCGACCTATACGTTGTGATGGGTCGGAGATCATTTCACTCCAGTGAGCAACCCAGCCTACTGTACGTGCGATCGCAAACATCACTGTAAACATATTGGATGGAATATTAAGTGCGCGGTAAATAATTCCTGAATAGAAATCAACATTTGGATAGAGTTTGCGTTTGATAAAGTATTCATCTTTAAGGGCAACTTCTTCAAGCCTGATGGCAAGTTCCAGTAAAGGGTTATCTGGATCGGCATGTTCATTCAGAACCTTATGGCACATTTCCCTGATTAGAGTGGCGCGTGGATCAAAATTACGATAAACACGGTGACCAAAACCCATCAGGCGGAAAGGATCATCCTTGTCTTTTGCCTTGGCGATATACTTGTCAATATTGGATACATCACCAATCTGTTCAAGCATTTTAAGTACGGCTTCATTGGCGCCGCCATGTGCAGGCCCCCACAGGGATGCAATACCCGATGCAATACATGCAAATGGGTTTGCACCGGAGCTGCCTGCGAGCCTTACCGTAGAGGTGCTTGCGTTCTGTTCGTGGTCTGCATGTAGAATGAAAAGCAGATTCATAGCCTCTATCGCTAATGGATCTGGCTCATAAGGTTCACAGGGCGTTGAGAACATCATGTGTAGGAAGTTGCCGCAGTAATCCAGATTGTTTTTGGGGTACATGAAGGGCTCACCAACATTATGCTTGAAACATGCAGCGGCAATGGTTGGTATTTTTGCGATCATTCGATGCGCCGAAATTTCACGGTGAGTCGGATTATGGATATCCAGGGAGTCATGATAAAAAGCAGACATCGAACCTGTCACACCAATCATGATGGCCATCGGGTGGGCATTATAATGGAAGCCATCGAAAAAGGTTCTCATGGTTTCCTTGATCATGGTGTGGTGCGTAATGATTGTTTTAAACTTGTGAAGTTCCTGGGCATTAGGCAATTCACCATAGAGCAGCAGGTAAGCCACCTCAAGAAAACTGCTATTGGCAGCCAGCTGCTCAATTGGGTAACCACGATAGCGCAGAATACCTTTTTCACCGTCGATATAGGTAATTGCACTTTTGCAGCTGGCAGTTGATACAAAGCCCGGGTCATAAGCGAGTAGCCCTTTTTCTTTGTACAGCGATGTAATATCGAGTGCTGATGCACCTTCAGTACCTGTAAGTAGATCCAGGCTTACCGAGTCACCAGTCGTTTCATTCTTTAAGCTGAATTTATCTGCCATGATGGAAGTCCTTCATGCCTTATTCTTTGTTTTGAATTTTGAAGTACTAAAGTTGAACTTCATGAAATGCTTATTATAGAACAGAAAGAAGAGTATGGATATGTTGCTGTCAGTTTGTCTATGTGTTTAGCGGCAACCACTAGAGAACAGATTTCGGCCAGAACAGATTGTGTCAACTGGATGGCTTTTTTCAGGAGCTGGCTGGGCGTTATTCCTGTTTTGTGCTGCTACCGGTGAGGTCTTTGTAATGTTTGCTGGAGTTTGAGGATTCGTAGTCCTGGTTGCTTTGTTTTCTGCATGTGTTCCAGTTATTTTCACAGGTGGCTTTTTAACTGGCTTAGTAGCTATTTTTCCTGACGATACTTTAGTTGTATGTGTTGAAGTTTGTTTCCTGTCTGGTTGGACAGTTTTGATTTTGTTTTCGGATGCTGGTCTGGCAGGGATTATAGCAATGGGAGCAACTCTCTTTTTTTCTTCTTCGTTCAGGTACTGTTCCTGTAACTCAATCAGTTCGTTCTCAACGCGTAACATTTCAGATTCCGAACCAGGAATATTTGCAGCTGATGCTTTGCGTAATAATTTTATTGAGCGTGTCAGGCTTTTGCTTACACCAGTGCCTTCAGCATACATCTGGCCTAGCAAAAAAAGAGCTTCACCTTCATTGAAGCGAGCATCATTTTTCAGCTCTTTTAACCATTGTTGATGTTTTTCCTTAAAACCGGACTGTTTGATTTCAAGATAGGTCAGCCTGTTTTGAGCGGGTTTGTAATTGTGCTCGGCTGCTTTTTTGTACCACAGTCTTGCATTCTCAAGGTTTGCATCAACACCAGAGCCAGTTTCATACATCAGTCCTAGCTTGAACTGTGAGGCGATATCTCCACGCTCAGCCATTTTCTTCTGGAAGCGGAATACAGATGCCGACGGGTCAAATAATTCAGCCTGGAGCTCACTAAAGGGCGTAAGTAGCAGGCTCATCAGGAAAAATTGCTGGATAAAAGTTTTAATCATTTGTCCGCTAAGAGTCGGGTTAAATAGCCTGGGTGCAGGTTTAAGGGCGGTTATAAGGTGCACACAGCGCTGATGAGATTTTCAATTACTGTATTTTACCCTTAATAGCCGTAAGATTTAATCACCCATTCAGGCCAGCATTGCCGGGGGAATTGTGTAGTGCGTCTGTATATTCTACGGCAAATTGCCATCAGGTCACTTTTTATCCCCAATTTATATCTAAGACAATCCAAATGGTGTGCCTATAGGGTTGGAAATTCGGGTAAAATAGCCGCTGGATTGCCATTCAGGCATAACTGGAAATCCTTTGCCAGCTCTTCTGATATGACTGCAAAGGCATGTATAATAAGGGTTTTAGCTAATGCAGCATTTTTCGGAAAACCTATTTAGCTTGAACTACAATGAGAGTATGGCATGAGTGATCATAAATCAGACTGGGATCATGATGATGGTCTGGCGGTAGATGAAGCCAAACCAAAACTGAAACCTCCCAGGCGATATAAGGTCATATTGTTGAATGATGATTACACGCCGATGGAGTTTGTGGTACAGATTCTAAGCAAATTCTTCGGTATGGATCAGGAGAAGGCGACACAGATCATGCTAATGGTTCATACCAAAGGCAAGGCTGTGTGTGGCGAATTTAGCTACCAGATAGCCGAGACCAAGGTGGAGCAGGTAAATGACTATTCCAGGCAGCATCAGCATCCATTGCTATGCACTATGGAAGAGGCTTAAACTAAACCACAGGGCAAATTATAAAAGAAGTTGAGTCGCGTTTCCGGAACTTACGGGACGAGACATTGTTATTATGACAACTGATGAGGCGATGTTATGTTGAGTAAGGAGCTCGAAGCTTCACTAAACGTCGCGTTTAATGAAGCACGCAATAAACGGCACGAATATATCACAGTAGAGCATCTGCTGTTGGCATTGTTGGATAACTCCAGTGCTAACTCGGTACTCAAAGCCTGTGGTGCAGATCTACTCCGTCTCAAAACGGACCTGTCCGAATACCTTGACGAAAATACCCCTGTATTTCATGAGGATCATATTGGAGAGGTACAGCCTACACTGGGTTTCCAGCGCGTGTTACAGCGTGCAGTATTCCATGTACAGTCTTCCGGAAAGAAAGAAGTGACCGGTGCTAATGTACTGGTAGCTATTTATGGTGAGCAGGAATCCCAGGCTATCTACCTGTTGCATCAACAGGATGTAAATCGTCTCGATATCGTTAACTATGTATCACATGGTATTTCCAAGGTTTCCGAGGATGAGGAAAGCCATAGTAGTGTAGAAAGCAACAGCGAAGACGGCTCTGAAGCCGAGAGTCTACCGCTGGAAAAATACGCCACAAACCTTAATATGAAGGCGCTTCAGAACAAGATCGATCCATTGATCGGTCGTGATATGGAAATTGAGCGAACCATCCAGATACTCTGTCGTCGTCGCAAGAATAATCCACTGCTGGTGGGTGAAGCAGGTGTTGGTAAGACCGCCATTGCTGAAGGCCTGGCCAAGAAAGTGGTGGATGACGAAGTGCCAGAAATCCTCCATGGCTCGACCATCTACTCGCTTGACCTGGGTGCACTGGTTGCGGGAACGAAATACCGCGGTGATTTTGAAAAGCGCCTCAAAGGTGTTCTAAAGCAACTTGCAGATGATCCGGGTGCAATCCTCTTCATCGATGAAATTCATACTATTATTGGTGCCGGTTCCGCTTCAGGCGGGGTAATGGATGCATCTAACCTGATCAAGCCAATGCTGGCATCGGGTGAGCTTAAGTGTATTGGCTCTACGACTTATCAGGAATTCCGCGGCATCTTCGAAAAAGATCGTGCACTGACGCGGCGTTTCCAGAAGGTCGATATAGAGGAGCCTTCAGTCGCCGATACGGTAGAGATCCTGCGTGGCCTGAAATCGCACTATGAAGAACATCATAATGTGAAATACAGCCTGAATGCCCTGAAGTCAGCGGCCGAACTGTCGAGTCGCTACCTGATGGACCGTTTCCTTCCGGATAAGGCGATCGATGTGATTGATGAGGCGGGTGCGCATCGCAATATGAATAACGCCGATGGTAAGCCGAAGAATATCAATGTCACCGATATAGAGAACATTATCGCTAAAATTGCACGTATTCCGGCTAAAACCGTTTCATCATCAGATACAACTGTGCTGAAGAACCTTGAACGCAATCTGAAGCTCACCGTATTTGGTCAGGATGAAGCGATCGATACCATGTCCAATGCGATCAAGATGGCGCGCTCTGGCCTGGGTAATCCGGATAAGCCGGTAGGTTCATTCCTGTTTGCGGGTCCCACGGGTGTGGGCAAGACCGAAGTTACCAAGCAGCTGGCGCGAGTGATGAGTATCGAGCTGATTCGCTTCGATATGTCCGAATATATGGAGCGACATACAGTGTCTCGCCTGATCGGTGCACCTCCCGGTTATGTGGGTTTTGATCAGGGTGGTCTGCTGACCGATGCGATTAACAAGCATCCACATGCCGTGTTGTTGCTGGATGAGATCGAGAAGGCTCACCCAGACGTATTCAACCTGTTATTACAGGTTATGGATCACGGTACTCTGACGGATACCAATGGTCGTAAGACCGATTTCCGTAATGTGATCATAATCATGACGACCAATGCGGGTGCTCAGATGATGAGCAGGCGGTCTATGGGCTTTACCGAGCAGACTCATGAAACAGATGGGATGGAAGAGCTGAAGCGTGTATTTACGCCAGAGTTCCGCAATCGACTCGATGGGATTATTCAGTTCAAGCCACTCGATGAGCGTACCATTTCTAATGTGGTCGACAAGTTTATTATTGAGCTTGAACATCAGCTTGAAGAAAAACGTGTCACCATGCATGTGGATAATGCGGCACGTAAATGGCTCGCGGTTAAAGGCTATGATCCGAAGATGGGCGCACGTCCAATGGCGCGTGTTATACAGGAGCACCTGAAGCGTGTACTGGCGGACGAGCTGTTGTTTGGGCGTCTTGCAAAAGGTGGTCAGGTGAAAGTGAGCCTGAATCGTGAAGATGACGATCTGCAAATTGAAGTGATGGAAAAGGAAGCGGTTGCGGGTTAACGGGTCATTAACCTGCACTCAATAAAAAAGGCTGTGTTTAACACAGCCTTTTTTGTGCTGCCGGAAATTATCTGTTCCAGCGCTGCCAGTATAAACCGGCTTATTTTTCTCGGTATACAATACGGCCTTTTTCGAGGTCGTAAGGTGTCATCTCAACGGTGACCTTGTCGCCGGTCATAATGCGGATGTAGTGTTTACGCATGCGTCCGGATATGTGCGCAGTCACGATGTGACCGTTTTCGAGTTCAACACGGAACATTGTGTTAGGCAGGGTTTCAAGAACCGTACCGTCCATCTGTAATGCTTCTTCTTTCGCCATTAAGCTTCTCAACAAATTCTAATGCGGCACAATTATCAATAAATTGGCGCATTAAGCAAGTGCTTTAGGTGTACAGGGTCGATTTATTTACTTTTAAAGTATTCTGCAGCTTTATCTTCCAGCTGGGGAAGAAATAGTAACGGGTCAACCAGTGTCTGGTTTGCAATCACCGCGAGATGTAGATGTGGCCCTGTTACGCGGCCGGTTTCTCCAACGCTACCAATGACCTGGCCTTTCTCGATGCGATCACCTGCCTTAACATCAATGGTGTGCATATGGGCGTACATTGAGATCAGGCCCTGTCCATGATCCAGGTAGACAATATTGCCGCTGAAAAAGAAATCACCCGCTTCAATCACGGTGCCAGACTCTACAGCTTTAATAGGAGTACCTTCAGCCGCAGCAATATCAAGCCCGGAATGAGGTCTGCGAGGCTGTTCGTTAAAGAATCGCCTTAAACCAAAAATACTGGATATGCGGCCATCGACCGGTACTGTAAAATCGGCTTTAACCTCTGTGTCCTGCCAGTGTTTGCGGGCTGCGTTCTTGCGTTTCTTCTCGCTCAAAATCCGCGGCATATCCTTTTCGTAGGGATTGACCTTACGTTTGTTCTTGATCGTGAGGTACTGGGCTTTATAAGTTTTAGGTTGCACGATAAAGAATATCTTTTCAGTTTTACCCTGCTGATTTTTTATATCGACCGAGTGCTTGCCGGGTTTTGTAGTTAATGAAAGGCCAACCAGCAGGTGATCACGGCTGTCTTTTCTGACAACGGCTAGCTTGCGATTATTAAAACGTGCACTGCTGGCAATCTGGTTATTATCGAGTGGTAACAGTACAATGCCACCGGGTACAGGGTTAGATGCAGGTATGGCATTGGCAAAACGTGGTAGTAGCAGGGAAGTGCTGATCAGGTATGTGAGCAGTAGAAGCTTCGTAAAGTGTTTCTTTTTCATATAGTGGACAAGTCATAAGCAGTCGTGATTGAAATCAGTTTACAACGGTTTCAGCTAAATCAAAATAAGATGACAATATTTAAGCATGTCATTCAACAGGGTTAAACGGTGAAACAGAAATTACCATTGTCCATGCGAGCACAGTCTATTAGTCCGTTTTATGTAATGGATATACTCGCGCGAGCCAGGCAGTTACAGGCCGAAGGTCATGATGTAGTTCATCTGGAAGTAGGAGAGCCCGATTTTGATACACCGGAGAGTGTTCGTGAGGCGGCTAAGCGGGCGATTGATGAACGAAGGACATTCTATACGCCTGCAACTGGTCTGCCCCAGCTTAGGGAGGCGATAGCCAGTTACTACCAGCAGCAGCTGTCTGCCAGTGTGAGTAGCCGTCGTGTAGTGGTTACCCCCGGTGCATCAGGTGCATTACAGCTTGCCCTGTCGGTGCTGGTCGATCCGGGTCAGAAGGTTATGATGGCCGACCCCGGTTATCCATGTAATCGTCATTTTGTGCGTATGCTGGAAGGAAAGACAAATAGTGTCAACGTAGGAGCGGGCTCCGAATATCAGTTGACCCATGAGTTGATAGAAGCTCACTGGGATGAGCAGACGGTAGCCGTGATGATTGCATCACCTTCTAATCCAACCGGCACACTCATTGAGCGCGATGAAATGCAGCGTATCATACAGACAGTCAGCCGCCTGGGTGGTGTCCTGCTGGTGGATGAGATTTATCAGGGCCTGGTATATGGCCAGGATGATTTCACAGCCGCAGAATTCAGCCAGGATATCTTTGTTATCAATAGCTTCTCAAAGTTTTTTTCCATGACAGGCTGGCGGCTGGGCTGGTTACTGGTGCCAGAAGAGTATTATGATGCAGTTGATCGCCTGGCGCAGAACCTGTTTCTGGCGCCACCCACTGTATCCCAGTATGCTGCACTGGAAGCATTCTCAGAGCAGAATCTTCAGCTTCTTTATTCTCAACGTAATAAGCTCGAACACAGGCGTGATTACCTGCTGCAGGGTTTGAAGGCGCTTGGTTTTGATATTAAGGTTGAACCGCGTGGCGCATTCTACATCTACGCAGATGTGTCGGCCTTCACTAATGATAGTTTTGAATTTTGTCAGCAACTGCTTGAGCGCGCCCATGTTGCGATTACCCCTGGTATCGATTTTGGTGAATACAATGCCAGTCGTTATGTGCGCTTTGCCTATACACAGAATGAAGAAAAACTGCAGCTTGCTCTTGACCGCATCAGGTTGTTTCTTTCATCATACGAGATTAAATAATCATAAATGCCTGTCAGGCATTTACTTCAACTGAAAAAGGACCCGGGCGTGTTGTCATTTTTTAAAGACCTGAAAGAAGATATCAACAGTGTATTCGATCGGGATCCGGCTGCGCGTACCTTTTTTGAAATCATTACCACCTATCCCGGTATTCATGCATTAATGTTCCACCGGGTTGCGCATGCATTACACAAACGGAAATTTAAATGGCTGGCACGGGTGCTCTCAAATATCGTCCGCTGGTATACCGGTATTGAGATTCATCCAGGAGCCGTGATAGGTCGACGCTTCTTTATCGACCATGGTACGGGGATAGTGATTGGTGAGACGGCCGAAATTGGTGATGATGTCACGCTCTATCATGGTGTTACCCTGGGTGGGACCAGCTGGACAACCGGAAAACGACACCCGACAATTGGTAATAATGTGGTCATTGGTGCGGGTGCCAAGGTGCTGGGTCCGATCACAGTAAGTGATGGCGGTCGTATTGGCTCAAATGCCGTCGTTACCAAGGATGTGCCAGAAGGGGCGACGGTAGTTGGTGTACCAGGCCGTGTTATAGAGCGAGATAAATCTGAAAAAGCCAGCCAGAGAGCAAAAATCGCCAAAAAAATGGGCTTCGATGCCTATGGTGTTGTTCAGGATGCGCCTGACCCCGTTGCTACCGCGATTAACTGCATGCTTGATCATATCCATGTGATGGATGAAAAAATGGAGCGCATGTGCAAGTCATTAAAGGCACTGGATGCCGAACTTGATGATATCCAGTTACCCAAACTTGGACCGATTGAAATCCATACCGATTCATCAGAGCCCCATAGTGCTTCAGCAGAAGAAGGCTCTGCTGTGGACGCACAAAATAACCCGGAAGATTCTGCGTCTGCTGCTAAAACCCCCACTGAAAAGTCATAAAATTTAATCACTTAGCTCCTTGTATAATACTTGACTAAAATACTCGGAATTGAGTATACTTGCGCCTCATTCATTGAGATAGAGCTATGAGACTGACGACAAAAGGCCGTTACGCGGTCACCGCTGTATTAGACCTGGCCTTTCATGAGAAGAGTGGCCCTGTATCACTCGCTGATATATCCGAGCGCCAGGGTATTTCGCTGTCCTATCTTGAACAGCTGTTTTCCAGACTTCGACGCAACGAGGTGGTTGCAAGTACGCGTGGTCCTGGTGGAGGTTATTCCCTGGCTCGTCCCGAGAGCGAAATCTCGATGGCGCAGATTATTATTGCGGTAGATGAAAGCTATGACGCAACAAGCTGTGGTGGAGAAGGTAACTGCAGTGGTGGTGACTACCAGTGCCTGACGCATGATCTCTGGAAAGAACTGAGTGATGAAATTCACCAGTTCCTGAATGGTATCACGCTGGCAGAAATGAAATCACGTCGTGAAATACTCGATGTGGTGAAACGTCAGGATACCCGTCAGGCGCAGCCGATAGAGCATGTACTGCTTGATCAGTAAGCTTTAAATATGCCGGTTTATCTGGACCATAATGCCACAACACCACTCAATCAACAGGTAGTTGAGGCAATGATGCCATACATGAGTGGCATTTATGGTAACCCCTCTAGCGTGCATCGCTTTGGTCGTATGACACGGGATGCCCTGGAGCAGGCAAGGAGCCAGGTTGCCACACTGGCAGGAGCACAAACCAGTGAGGTTGTATTCACCTCCGGTGGCACCGAGGCGAATAACCTGGCGATAAAAGGAACTCTGGCTAATCTCAGGCCTGGACGCTTTGCAGTGAGTGCAATCGAACATGCCTGCCTGCTGGAGCCTGCAAGGCAGATGGAGAAGCAGGGCTGGCCGCTGGATATGATCCCTGTCAATACACAGGGTCAGGTAGATGTAGATAATCTGCCTTCAGTGATACATGCCGATACCCGGCTGATGTCAGTGATGGCGGCAAATAATGAAACCGGAGTGTTGCAGGATATTGCAGCACTCGTAAAGCAGGCCAGATCGTTGAACGGAGAAATACTCTGCCACAGCGATGCCTGCCAGATAGCTGGTAAGTTGCCGATCAGCTTTTCTGAACTGCAACTTGATCTGATGAGTATGTCATCACACAAGCTGTATGGCCCGCAGGGCGCAGGTGCGCTGATCGTCAGCCGGCATGTGGACCTGGCAGCGCAAATAAGCGGTGGTGGCCAGGAGAAAAATCGCCGCAGTGGTACTGAAAACCTTGCGGCTATCGTTGGTTTTGGAGCAGCTGCAGAAATTGCAGCGGCAACAATGGAACAACGCAGGCAGCATACCCTGGCTCTACAGCAGCAGCTGATAGAACAGTTACAGCAGCTGCAGGATGTAGTGGTATTTTCAGTCGATGTACCACGCTTGCCAAATACGGTGCAGTTTTCTGTACCTGGTATCGATGGTGAAACACTATTGATGCAACTGGATAGAAAAGGCTTCGCCGTTTCCAGCGGCTCGGCCTGTGATAGTGGTAAAACAGATCCCAGTCATGTGCTGATGGCAATGTCAGTCGACAGGGAGATAGCGAGAGGCGCCATACGAGTAAGTTTTGGCGAACAGAATACAGGTGAACAGGTGTCTCAGTTTGTTGAGGCGCTGGTAAGTATCAGACAACAATTTAATTAAAGGTTCAGGCATCGTGAGTGACTTAAAACTGCCCATATATTTTGACTATTCCGCGACTACCCCGGTAGACGAGCGTGTTGCGAAGGTAATGATGAAATACCTCACCGTCGACAGCGATTTCGGCAACCCGGCGTCCCGCAGCCACGCCTTTGGCTGGCATGCGGATGAAGCGATCGACACGGCACGTAACCAGGTCGCCGCGCTGGTCAACTGTGACCCCCGTGAAATCGTCTGGACCTCTGGCGCCACCGAGTCGAACAACCTGGCGATCAAGGGTGTCGCCCACTTCTACCAGAAGAAAGGCAAGCACCTCATCACCTGCAAAACCGAACACAAGGCCGTACTGGATACCTGTCGCCAGCTGGAACGCGAAGGCTATGAAGTCACTTATCTTGATCCCGAGCCGAATGGCCTGATCGACCTTAACAAACTCAAGGCCGCATTCCGTGACGACACCATCCTGGTGAGCATC
>JBFHVK010000017.1:0-18018 GCA_041589615.1 Gammaproteobacteria bacterium
AGCCTTTTTGCTCTCAGAAAAAATTCGTTTCGATAATGATGATGAGCAGGATGCACTCATGGAGCTGCATCACGCATTTAAAAAGGTCAATGGTTACAGTGATCTGGAAATTAGTCAGAAAAGATCTGCACTAGAAAATGTATTAGTGCCTGAAACTATCGATCAGCATAAAAAACGTTTGTTGGATGCAGGTTTCTCAAGGGTTTTCGTCTGGTTCCAGTGTTTTAATTTTGTTTCACTGCTGGCAGTAAAATGAAAGACCTTGAAAGACTTTCCCGGTTAATGCGAGACTCCGAGCTGGAGCCCTGGCTTGAATGTCTCGAGCAGCAGGTAAGTCAGGCACTTAGTGTTCAGTCGAATGCTAAGCTGGCTGAATGGAAGCTTGTGCTGGAACAATTACCAGAAATAGAGAATAGTGCTGTGCATCTTGATAGAGATGTTGTGAGTGTTGAGCCAGCAGCTCCATTGTCAGATCTGCAGAAACAGCAGCTTGAAGAGCAGCTAAAAAAACTCATGCCCTGGAGGAAGGGGCCGTATCAGGTTCATGGAGTATATATTGATACAGAGTGGCGATCTGATTTTAAATGGGAACGTCTAAGGCACAGTATCAGGCCACTGAGTGGTAAACGCATACTCGATGTCGGTTGTGGAAATGGTTATCATGGCTGGCGAATGATGGCGATGGGTGCTGATCTGGTTATTGGTGTTGACCCATCGCCCCTGTTTGCCATGCAGTTTGCCGCAATGAAGCATTTCATTGGTGAGCAGGATATTTTTTTACTGCCAGTAGGTATTGAAGCAGTACCGGAAAATCTCAGGGCGTTTGATACGGTATTTTCAATGGGCGTTTTTTACCATCGTCGCTCCCCCATAGATCATCTATACCAGCTGAGACAATGTCTTAAACCAGGCGGGCAGCTGGTACTGGAAACTCTGGTAATCGAAGGCAATGATCAGCAGGTTCTGATGCCAGTTGATCGATATGCACAAATGCGAAATGTGTGGTTTATACCCAGTAGCCAGGCGATGATTAAATGGTTGGAGCGTTGTGGTTTCAAAAATGTCCAGCTTGTAGATGAAAGTTTTACCGAGTTCGAGGAGCAGCGTTCGACTGAGTGGATGCAATTTCATTCGCTTCGGGAATTTCTTGATGCCGATGATAAACGTAAAACGATTGAAGGCTACCCTGCACCATTGAGAGCTATATTTATAGCAGATGCACCCTGATGAAAAATAATCGTCTTTATCGCCTATATGCTGAAAGCAGATTCTTTCGAATCATTGCGCAGTTACTGGTTGTTATTACTGTGTATATGTCAGTTCGTTACTGGCAGTCTCAGGAAATGGTCAGGGGGTTGGCGCCTGTTATTTCAGCTGTAACATTGAATAATGAAGTGATTGAGCTTGCGCCGCCGCTGGAAAAGCCTGTGCTGGTTCATTTCTGGGCTAGCTGGTGTCCGGTATGTAAATTTGAAAACTCAAATATTGCATCGTTGTCAGAAGATTATGCGGTAATTACTGTTGCGTCATGGAGTGGAGCTGCAGAAGAAGTGGCTCAGTATGTAGAGACTGAATCACTAGATATGCCAGTGGTGGTAGATGAGGATGGTGAGTGGGCTAAACTCTATGGTGTAAAAGGCGTGCCGGCCAGTTTTTTTGTGGGTACTGATGGGCAGATTGAAATGATTGAAAAAGGATATACCACAGAAATTGGTCTACGATTTAGAATGTGGTGGATCGAGAATATGTAAAAACCCGGGCAATCTGGAAATTTCCAGTGCCAGGGGAGAAATATTAATTCAAAGCAGGAAAATGATATAAATGGAAATACAACTATTACAAGAAGCCGAAATACAAAGTTTGCCAGGGTTATTTAGAGCACGTCTGGAGCTGTCACCTGAAGAACCGGCTTATCGCCAGTATGATATTGCCAGTCAGGAATGGACGCAGTCGAACTGGAAACAGATGGCAAGTGAAATAGCGCGATGGCAGGCAGCATTCAATAAAGATGGCCTGGAGCCGGGTGAAAAAGTCGCCATTATGGTGAAGAACAGTCGTGAGTGGGTTGTGTTTGATCAGGCGGCACTCGGCCTCGGTCTGGTTACTGTACCATTGTATGTTGATGATAGACCGGAAAACGTTGCATATATCATTAACCATGCTGAAGTTAAATTGTTGTTCGTACAGGATAAGGGGCACTGGAAGCGATTGATCAAGTCTGAGGTCGACCTGGGCGGGCTTAAGCGAATTATCAGTATAAAAAGAATCTCCGAAGATGATGAGCCTGATGATCATCGACTTGAGTCGTTATCCGACTGGTTGTTTGGTATGTCGGGTGAACTTCAGACAAAAGAGAGTGGCCTTGATGACCTGGCAACTATTGTATACACATCAGGAACCACGGGGCGTTCAAAAGGTGTCATGCTGTCGCATCGTAATATAATCTCAAATGCTTTTGCTGCTGCGGCCTGTAACCAGTGGAAGTCTTCCGAACGATTTTTATCTTTCCTGCCTTTGTCACATATGCTGGAGCGTACTGCTGGATATTATTTGCCCATCATACTTGGTGCTGAAGTCGTGTATGCGCGATCGATCACACAACTTGCAGATGATCTGCAGAAAATTAAACCCACAACACTCATATCTGTACCGAGAATATATGAGAGAGTTTACGGAAAAATCCAGGATGGCCTGAGGCAGAAATCTGCAGTTGCCAAAATGTTATTTAATTCTGCAGTTAATGTGGGATGGCGTAAATTTCAGTACGAGCAGGGCAGGGCATCATGGCACCCGTCTATATTAATGTGGCCTGTTCTGAATAAACTCGTCGCCAGTAAAATCCTGGTGAAACTCGGTGGTGAACTGCGCCTGGCTATCTGTGGTGGTGCAGCACTGTCTGAAGATGTTGCGAAATTATTTATTGGTCTTGGGTTACCATTGCTGCAAGGTTATGGCCTGACTGAATCGAGCCCAGTCATCTGTGTTAATCGACCTGGCGATAATATTCCATCAAGCATTGGCACGGTATTGCCGGGTACAGAAATACGCGTTAGTGAGAAGGATGAGTTACAGAGCAAAGGTCCCTGTTCAATGCTCGGATACTGGAAAAACCAGCAGGCAACTGATGATACTTTTACAGAAGATGGCTGGTTAAAAACGGGAGACAAGGCACGTATCGATGACGATGGTCATGTGTATATCACGGGTCGACTAAAAGATATTATTGTTCTGGCCAATGGTGAGAAAGTGCCGCCGAATGATATGGAGCTGGCAATTGCACTGGATCCATTGTTCGAGCAGGTTATGGTCATCGGTGAAGCAAGACCATTTTTATCGGTTATGCTGGTGCTCGACCCGGCTGCATGGGCAGATCTCGCCGTAAACCTGAGTATTCACCCGGAAACCCCGGGTGCCTTTACGCAGCGCAATGTTGAGAAAGCGATACTGAATCGTGTGACAGAGAGGCTCAGGGATTTCCCCGGCTATGCGAAGATAAGAAGAGCGTATGTGACACTCGAACCCTGGACGGTTGACGACGGTTTGCTAACACCTACCTTAAAAATTAAACGACCTAAAATCATGGAGCGCTTTAAGGATGAAATTGAAGCACTCTATGAAGGTCATCATTAGAAGCGGCTTTCAGTATGATAAATAGCCAGTTACCTGAGGGTAAAATGCCGGTGATTCGAGTCCCCGCGATGCCCGCCGATTTAAATGAAGGTGGTACGGTGTTTGGTGGCTGGATAATGTCACAGGTGGATATTGCTGGCAGCATTCCTGCAGCTGAACGCGCGCAGGGGCCTATAGTGACGCGTGCGGTAGATTCATTCGAGTTTAAACGGCCGGTGTATGCAGGCGACCTGGTAAGCTGTTACGCAGAAGTGGTATCAGTTGGGCGGACATCCATCACAGTGCATGTAGAAGTCTATGCGCAGCACATGACTAAAGGAGTCGTCAGTACAATTGCAGTGACGGAAGCTAACCTGGTGTATGTCGCCATTGATGATAACGGGCGGCCCAGGGCAGTGCCTGCAGAGCGTTAATATAAAAAAACACGTTGATTATTGAAATTACAGGTTTATTATCTTATTTGTCCACACAAAATATATAACAGGGTCTTAAATATGAAAAATAAAAACTCAGTAGGGCTTGCCGTCGCAACAGCGCTGGCGGGCAGCCTGATTAGTACGCAGGCATCAGCAGCCGGTTTTGCACTGATAGAAAATAGTGCCAGTGGTATGGGTAATGCCTATGCGGGTGGTTCTGCCATTGCAGATGATGCATCCACTGTCTGGTTTAATCCTGCGGGCATGACCCGCCTGAAAGGTAGCCAGATTGCTGTCGCAGGGCATATTATTTCACCTTCGGCAGAGTTTACGGATAAGGGATCTGTGCAAGGGCCTGCTGCCGGTGGTTTCCCACTCAATGGCGATGAAGATGATGGTGGTGTTTCTGCATTTGTCCCTAACTTTTATTATGTAACAGAGCTGGGTGGCGATGCCTGGTTTGGCGTAGGTGTTACGGTTCCCTTTGGTTTGTCTACAGACTATGACGAAGAGTGGATTGGGCGATATCATGCAACCAAATCAGAAGTACACTCAATAAATATTAACCCAAGTTTTGCATTCAAGCATGATGATAAGTTATCACTTGGTTTAGGCCTTAGCTTTCAATATATAGAAGCCACACTAGAAAATAGAATTGATTCTGCCCTCACCTGTGCAGGATTACAGACCAATACAGGGCAGAACCCTAATGACTGTTTGCATCCTGCTTTAGGTGGCACTGGAACATTAATTCCTGGAACAGAAGCGCAGGATAGTTCTCAGTCACTATCAGGTGATGACTTTAACTGGGGCTGGAATATTGGCATGCTTTACCAGCTAGATGACTCGTCTCGACTAGGTGTAGCATATCGTTCTTCAATAGATGCAAATCTTGAAGGCGATGTGAACTTTAATGTTAATAGCGATTTTCAGGCAATTATTGGAGCTAATCCATTTGCGCCACAATTTTTAACAGATACTGGTGTAAAAGCAGGTATCGAATTACCTGCGCAAATCTCGGTTAGTTACTACCGTGATATTAATGAAGACTTTGCTGTCATGGCAGATGTAACCTGGACTGAATGGAGCAACTTCGATGCGCTGGTTATCAAATTTGATAATCTACAGCAGCCAACTTCTACTCAGCCTGAAAACTGGGATGATTCATTCCGCTTCGCTGTAGGTGCCAACTACAAAGTGGATGATGTAATGATGTTACGCTTTGGTGTGGCTCATGACCAGACACCAATTCCATCAGCAGAAGATCGTACTGCGCGTATTCCGGGTGATGACCGTACCTGGCTGAGCCTGGGTATGAGTTATGTACTGGATGCAGAAACATCAATCGATGTGGGTTACAGTCACCTGTTTGTGAGTGATACAGAAATTAATAACTCTATTCCACTTTCTGGGCAGACATTGATAGGTGAATACGATGCTGATGTAGATATCATCAGTGTTCAGGGTAACTTCAAGTTCTAGAGTTTTTGCTAGAATATGATGTGTAAAAAGGCAGCCACGGCTGCCTTTTTACTGCCTGATATTCCAGCTGGGTTTCAGCTCGCTATCGAGCAGGTTGTACTGACGCAACCAGTCTAATGTATCGTCTGTATCCTTTTCAAACCAGGCCTGACTGGAGCCAAGGCGAAAAGTATAACCCCACTCATCCATATCACTGAACATGCGCTGACGCCCGAAGCCCTGAATAAAATCACTGAGCAGGATAGATAAATAACACACTGCATTTTCTTCATCATAGTCGCCACCCGCATTGGTGTGTAACTGTTCTCTGCGCTCGGCGGGCATGCATATATAATGACAGGATTCATGTAATGCCGAGTGTACTGGCGTGTCATCACGTATATAAAGCCGATTTTCGATAAGGCCTGCTTCCGGTTCACCGAACCAGCTGCCGGGTATCGGGTTTTTATCATCGACCCTATGAAGTTCCATGGTGAAGCGCGCGAGTAAATTCTCGAGTTCATCCAGTGAAATATCGGCACAAGATAAAACAGCCATTGCCGGGGTTAGCTCAGTTGTTTAACCAGTGACTGCAGGGCAATCGCGCGATGACTGATTGCATTTTTCTGTTGCAGGCTAAGTTCAGCGGCAGAGCAGTTTTTATCTTCAAGCCAGAAAATCGGGTCATAGCCAAAACCGCCTTCACCTCTAGGTTCCCTGAGTATGCGGCCTTCAAGAGAGCCCTGTGCAATTATCGGGGTAGGGTCTTCGGCTGATTTCATATACACCATGACACACTGGTATCTTGCAGTGCGTTCCTCATCAGGGGTATTGCTTAATTCATCCAGCATTTTAAGATTATTTTTTTCATCAGTCGCATCTTCACCTGAATAGCGTGCGGAATATATGCCCGGTGCCTTGTTGAGTGCGTCTACCTCAATGCCACTATCATCGGCAATGGCAGGCAGGCCTGTGTGCTGGCATGCATTGCGTGCTTTTTTAATTGCGTTTTCAACAAAACTTAAACCATCTTCAATAACATCCGGAACATCGTATTCACTCTGTGATACTACTTCGATACCATGTGAAGAAAGCAGGGAGTTTATTTCACGCACCTTACCAGCATTACCACTGGCGAGCACAATCTTATTCATGGCCAAGTGCCTCATCCTGTGCCAGCATCAGTTCCTTAATGCCCTTTCTGGCAAGTTCGAGCATGGCATTCAGTTCGTCCATTCTGAAGGCATGACCCTCTGCGGTGCCCTGAACTTCAATGAATGCGTCAGCATCATTCATTACAACGTTCATATCAGTTTCTGCATTGGAATCTTCGGCGTAATCGAGGTCAAGTACCGGTGTGCCGTTATAAATTCCAACAGAAACAGAGGCAACCTTACCGAATAATGGATTCTTTTTGATTCTTTTTTTATCAATCAGGTGCTGTATGGCATCGGCCAGTGCAACATAACCACCGGTGATAGATGCAGTACGAGTGCCACCATCAGCCTGTATGACATCACAGTCGATCGTGATGGTGTGCTCGCCAAGAGCTTCAAGGTCAATTGCAGCACGTAAAGAACGGCCTATCAGGCGCTGGATTTCCATTGTGCGCCCCCCCTGTTTTCCACTGCTGGCCTCGCGATTTGTGCGAGAGCCAGTTGCGCGGGGAAGCATGCCATATTCAGCCGTCACCCAGCCAGAGCCCTTACCGCGCATCCATCCCGGTAAGCGGGTGTCTACCGATGCAGTGCATAAAACCTTTGTGTTGCCAAACTCGACCAGCACGGAGCCTTCGGCATGCATGGTGTAATTGCGAGTAAGTTTAACCTGACGCATCTGGTCAGGATTACGGTTGCTGGGTCTCATGATTACTCCTGTTTACTAATTACCCAAATTATACTGTTTTTGGCCTGGCAAAGTCATAATTCTGTTACGTCATGCTACACTGCAGATATATAAAACAGGCAGGTGAAATATGACAAATAGCATGACAGCATTTTCGAGAAGTTCGATGGAAGAGAGCTGGGGTTCGCTGGTGTGGGAACTCAGGTCGGTAAATCATCGATACCTGGATGTCATTATAAAGTTACCAGAAGAGTTACGTAGCCTGGAGAATGAAATTCGAAAACGCTTAAGCGATAGCGTGAAACGTGGCAAGATAGAATGCAACTTACGCTACCGTGCTGAAGCAGGTCAGCAATCAGAGTTGAATGTGAATGAGGAATTTGCGGCTGCGATTCTTAAAGCCTGTCAGTCACTTAGTAAGCGCTTGCACCAGCCCATCGAAATGAATGTGATCGAAGTACTGAAGTGGCCGGGTGTAGTAGAAGAACCACAAACAGATTTAAAAATAGTATCTACAGCAGCTGTAGAATGTTTTGACCAGGCCTTGAAAGGTTTATGTGAAGCCAGGCAAAGTGAAGGTGAGCGGTTACAGGAAATGATTGAGACGCGTTGTGCAGAAATGATGCAGATTGTGGAAAATTTGAAGCGCCGTCGGCCTGAAGTAGTAGAAAAAATAAGACTGAAAATAAAGGCTCGTATGGATGAGCTCTCAACTGAATGCGATAAAGATCGATTTGAACAGGAAATGGTATACCTGATACAGAAAATGGATGTGGATGAAGAGCTAGATCGCATGCAGAGTCACTTCAAGGAAGTTGAGAATGCATTGCAGCGTAATGAGCCGGTGGGTCGGCGGCTGGACTTCCTGATGCAGGAACTCAATCGCGAAGCCAATACCCTGGGTTCGAAGTCTGCAGATATTGAAACTTCTCAGGCCGCCGTGGAACTCAAGGTTTTAATCGAACAGATGCGTGAGCAGGTTCAGAATATAGAATAAAAAAACAGGTAGCCAGAATTATTCGATAAGGAATCATTAATCTGTAAATACTGTCAATGATTCAATGGTTGATAGAAGCCTGGGCAGGTCAACCGGTTTTGTTTCATAGGCGTCACAGCCCGCTTCCTTACCGCGAAGAATATCGCTGTGTCGTGCGTGCGCAGATAGGCCGATAACGGGTATCTGGCAGGTGTTATCCTGTGACTTTAGCAGGCGGGTTGCTGCCCAGCCATCCATTATCGGCAGACTCATATCCATTAGTATTACGTCTGGCTGTATAGTGACAGCCTGTTGAATAGCCTGCTCGCCATTCGTTGCAGTCTCGATTGAATAACCTTTTCTTGCAAGACGCCTGCAGAGCATATCCAGGTTCATTTCATTATCTTCTACAACGAGTACTTTTTTCATTCTATATTCCCTGTGCATGCTTCAGACCTGATTGGCAGGCTGGCGATAAAAGTAGAGCCTTTTCCAGCTTCGCTGGTAACCAGGATGTCACCACCCATGAGTCGGCAGAAGCGACGACATATGGCGAGACCCAGGCCTGTGCCGCCATATTCTCGAGTGGTCGAATCATCTGCCTGTACAAATTCACTAAAAAGTCTTTCGATCTGTTCGTTATCGATGCCAATGCCGGTATCAATGACCTTGAAGTTGATCATGTTGTTCGTGCAGAGTTCTACCTGCAGGCTGATGTTTCCATTTGTGGTGAACTTGCAGGCATTGGATAACAGATTAAAAAGAATCTGTTTAACACGAGTAATGTCAGAGCACATAGTCAGGCTGTCATCACTCATGTGAAAATCAAATGTATTGTTGTTCTTAAGTATCAATGGAGTGATCATGCTGGTGGTTTCCTGCACAACGGGTTTGACATCAAATATTTCTAGCAGTAACTCCATTTTGCCAGCTTCAATCTTTGAAATGTCCAGGACGTCATTAATAAGAGCTAACAGATGTTTTCCGGCAGAACGAATTCGTTCAAGGTCATTAGTGTAGATATTATTTTTATGTTCTTCAGTTTCTTCAATAAGCAGTTCGCTATAGCCGATGATGGCATTTAATGGAGTGCGAAGCTCATGACTCATGTTTGCAAGAAAAGAACTCTTTGCATGACTTGCAGCAAATGCCTGGTCTCTTGCCAGGGTTAGCTCATCGGTAAGCGCCTGTAAAGCATCGCGTTGCTCCTGGACTTTCTGTGCAGCAATGCGTCTTTCTCGTGCTTCAGTTTTTAGCTTGTGTTCGTTTGCGTCAATACGGTTAAACATTTCATTCATGAAATTTGCAAGTACACCGAACTCATCTTTTGTATCTATGTTTACACGTACATTTTTATTGCCAGATGTGTATTGTTGGGTTGCATTTTCGAGTAGCTGAAAAGGCTGACGTACATATTTATCTATGATAAGCCCAAGAAATGCGCCGAGTGTGACAAGGCTTATACTAAAAATCATAAAAATATGTATCTGGCGATTTCGTACAGAAATTTCTATGGGTGTGACAGCGGCCTGTATATTTAGCTTGTAGGGTGAGCTGAGTGTGCGTTCAATGTATTCAGAAACATCATCGGCTTTGCCATAACTGTATTCCTGGTCGCCTGAAACAATATTTATCTGACTAAAGTCATCGTTATCTAAAATATCTTGTGCAGGTATTTTAAATAAACCAGGAGTCAATTCATGACTGGAACTGGCAAGTTGAATTATGCGATAGGATAGTTGATCCAATAGCATCGTTTGTTCAATCACTGTTTTGTCGCGTACCTGGCTTATCAGCAGGCTGGCAAAAAGCATGCTAAAAAATGTTAGCGACCAGAGTACGATTGAAGTAATCCGAACTGCAATTTTTGCCTGCCAGTTTCTGGACCAGTCTTCAGTGACACGAATAGATCTATGTTGCTTGTCAGATTCTGTTTTCATTTTAATCCAAGCTTACGTAATGCCATGACCATAGGGCAAATACCAGTTACACCCGCGAGTAATAACATCAGGCCGACAAACCAGGGGAAAAACCAGAACAGATGTTCGGTCTGTTGTAGAACACCAAGCAGGATAAGCAACATTACAATCCAGCGCAGCATGCGTTCGGCATCATAATTAATGCTGCAGTTTTGATTTTCACCCTCGGTGACCCGAATCACATTGTCTGGATATAGTGCTTTGGAAACAATAATTGGAATACGTAAGTTCGTCAGTCCCTCAAACGTCATAATGAGTAAAAGTCCCCACATGGCGTAATCAAGGCGGAAAAAAAGAAAGCTTAGCATCAGAATGCCAACCACCAGTCTATAAGCCCTTTCAGTCATTGCTACGTGACCTTCTAGTTGTTACTAAAAAAGTTGTTATATGGTTTGTGTCCTGGAATGTATACGAGCGGTATGAAAAACAATGAAGTCGGAAACTGGGTGCTAGCTGATGTCATAATCTTTATCTTGTTTTTATAATGTTGCAATGTTTTGCTAACAGCATTAGCTGTTATTTAATCTGTATGGAAATACAGGCTAATAATTAATAAAAGAAGCAGATAGAGATTCTGAATAAAGAGCCTGTCTTTCTGGAAACAGGCGCAATATAAAGCGAGTTGTTCAGGCGAATAGAAATTAGCCTGCTAGAGGTTACGCTTTGTGGCTAAAAGCCAGAATTCCATATAAAAATTTGTTCTGCCCGGGCTTGTTATTATTATTTGCCCGGGCACTTCACGCATACCATCCTGATTCAGGATTTTTTAATTTCCAGTAACTCAATTTCAAATATCAATACCTGGTTCGGCCCTATGCTAGCACCTGCGCCTCTTTCACCGTAGGCCAGTTCAGATGGAATAAACAGTTTCCATTTTGCGCCAACTTTCATAAGTTGCAGTGCTTCGGTCCAGCCCTTAATTACGCCATTTACCGGGAATGTTGCCGGTGAATTCCGCTTGTAGGAGCTATCGAAAACCTTACCATCAATGAGAGTACCTGTGTAATGTGTTACCACAGTGTCAGTGGCGGCAGGTATTTCTCCCGTACCTTCTTTTAATACAAGGTATTGTAGGCCACTTTCAGTTATTTTTACGCCTTCTTTAGTTTTATTTTCAGCCAGGAATTTTTCCCCTTCAGCTGCATTGCTAGTGCTGACTTCCTGTTGTTTTGCCTGTTGTTGCTCCAGCACGGTTTTCTGGAAGTCCTGCATAGTTGCCTGCATGTCTTCTGCACTGAGCTGTGGGTCATTTCCGGCCATGCTGTCTTTGAAGCCCATGAATAATGCATCCTGGTTGATCATGTCCTTGATGCCTGCCATTTGTGAACCCATCTGAACGCCGATGGTATAACTGGCTTTGTTGGTTTCATTATCCAGTGTAACTGCCTGTTTTGTGCTGGATTGCTCATTGCATGCACTGAGCAGAGTCGCAAGGCTAATGCTGGCAGCGATGATGGTAATTTTGTTGTACATTTTCTGGCCCTTGAAATATGAATTAGAAGACGCAACTTATCAGTACCGGTAAAAGGGTTCAAGTGAAGCATGTCTGAACTTTGTGAATATTATTCGGTCAGTGGTTTTATTATTGATATGGAGGCCCGATTTAATGCTGCGATTTACGTTATTGACAACCATTATTCTCCTGTTCTCCGCTCCAGCTCATGCGGCACTGCCTCAGCATGTGGATGGACAGGAGTTACCTTCTCTCGCGCCGATGGTAAAGCAGGTGGCACCTGCCGTTGTGAATATATCAACGCGGGGACGTATTAGTCGACAGCAAAATCCATTATTGAATGATCCGTTCTTTCGTTACTTCTTCAGGGATTCACCTCAACGACCTGAAAAAACACGTCCGCAGAGTCTGGGCTCAGGAGTGGTTATTGATGCCAGCAAAGGACTGGTTATCAGTAATCACCATGTCGTTGGTCGGGCTGATGAAATTACCGTTACCCTGCGTGACGGCCGTGAATTAAAAGCCGAACTTCTGGGTGCAGATGCAGAAGCAGATGTTGCCCTGCTAAAGGTGCCCGCAGTAGCGCTGACAGAAATTAAGCTGGCAGATTCCGACTCCTTGCAGGTAGGTGATTTTGTGGTTGCCATAGGAAATCCATTTGGCCTGGGGCAGACTGTTACTTCTGGTATTGTCAGTGCGGTGGGTCGAAGCGGTCTCGGGATTGAGGGTTATGAGGACTTCATCCAGACAGATGCATCGATAAATCCGGGTAACTCGGGTGGTGCGCTGGTTAACCTGAGGGGTGAGCTGGTGGGCATGAATACAGCTATTCTTGCGCCAGGTGGCAGTGGTGGAAATGTGGGTATTGGCTTTGCTATTCCATCGAATATGGTGATGCAGATAGTTGATCACCTTGAAAATCATGGTGAAGTAAAGCGCGGTATGCTGGGTGTGGTAACCCAGGATCTAACACCGGAGCTGGCCCAGGCATTTGCTATAAAAGCTAATAAAGGCGCGATTATTGCCAGGGTGTTTGCAGACTCTGCCGCCGCCGATGCGGGCCTGAAGGCGGGTGATGTCGTGGTGGAAATCAACGGGCGTAAAGTCCGGAACTCGGCGGATATGCGAAACCGTGTAGGGCTTTTGAGAATTGGCGATGAACTGAGACTAAAAGTGATACGCGATGGCAAAAGTCGACATATAACCGCAAGAATCGGAGAGCCAAAACTCACATCTATAGAGGGTGAAAAACTTAGCCCGAGGCTGGCAGGAGCAAAGCTGGCACAGGTGCAGAGTCCACAGAATCCAGAGCAGACAGTGGTGATCATTGCAGAAGTGGCACAGGGTAGCCCTGCCTGGTATGCGAGATTGCAAAAGGGCGACATAATTCTCTCGGTGAATCGAAGATCAGTTGAAAACCTGAAAACCCTGCGAGACCAGGTGGAGAATAGCCGGGAGATTCTGCTGAGCATTCAGCGGGGAAATCGCGCCATGTTTGTACTGTTGAAATAGTTCAGCTCACAGGCTGTGGTGAGCTGAAATTATTCTCAGGCCGTGAGCATTTTCCCGGCCTGAGCTTTATTAGCCAGGGGTGTTTTTATCCACCCAGCGGTGTCCGTTTTCCAGGCCTTCCTTCTTCCAGAAGGGCGCGCGTGATTTGAGCTCTTCCATTAAATAACGACAGGCCTCAAAGGCTTCCTTGCGATGAGCTGACCAGACGACGGTTAGTACAATCGGATCATTCGGATGTATTTCCCCAACACGGTGGATAATCAGGCAGTCAATGAGTTCCCAGCGTTGCATGGCTTCGTCACAGATTTTTCCCAGATAGCTTTCAGTCATGCCGGGGTAATGCTCCAGGGTCATAGAGGTCACATCATCACCCTGGTTAAAATCGCGCATGGTGCCAACAAAACTGGCAGTAGCGCCATATTTGCCCGCTTCAAGGTGAGCCTGCTGGTATTGCTGTGTTTCCTGCCAGGGGTCAAATGGCGCAGTGCGGATATCAGCGGGCATAGCTGCCTCCGGTCACAGGTGGGAAGAAGGCGACCTCGTCACCATCAACCACGGTGGCGTTTTTATCGACATATTCCATATTTACTGCGCATAGTGTGTTATCCGGCATTGCCATACCGTTGCTGGCCTGTTCCCATGCGGACTGTACTGTATCTGCCGAAGACAGGGTAACGTCACCCTGGCCGATCTGTTCCCGCAGGCGGGCGAAAAATTTGACTGTAATGCTCATTCGTAAAACCGCTTACCTTTTGTTACGCTACACGCCCGAAAATATTGATTCTGACGAGCACTGATAATGACTGACAAGTTAACCCATTTTAACGCATCTGGCGAAGCACATATGGTCGATGTGAGTGAAAAAAACATCACTAAACGTCAGGCAGTGGCAGAAGGCGAAATCGTTATGCTGCCAGAAACCCTTAAGCTGATCCAGCAAGGCACGCACAAGAAGGGCGATGTACTGGGTATCGCCAGGGTGGCCGGTATTATGGCAGCGAAGAAGACAGCTGATCTTGTGCCGCTATGTCACCCGCTGGCGCTTACCCATGTGGATATCGAGTTGCAGTGTGATGAGTCCCTGCCTGGCGTACATTGTCAGGTGACGGTGGAATGCAAGGGGAATACCGGCGTGGAGATGGAAGCATTAACGGCGGTACAGGTCACCCTGCTGACGATTTATGACATGTGTAAGGCGGTAGACAGGGGTATGCATATGGAGCATATCGGACTGCTGAAGAAGTCTGGTGGTAAGTCGGGTGACTGGTCTCGTCGCGATTAACTCCGCTATCAGGAACCATATCCGAGCATGTATTAGTATAAAAATATTAGCATTTAGAGAATTTAGATAATTCAGGTATAAAATGGAATAAAAATACACCTGAAGGCGTCCTGTGTTATACGTGCCGCAATGTGTGCGGCATATAAATATAAAAAAACACGCTAACAGGAGTCAAAAATGCTTAAATCAAACCGGATAATAATGCTTCTTGCATTATTCCTTTCTTTTTTCAATGTTTCTGCATACGCAGCAGAAGATGCCGGCCACGGCCATGATTACCGTACCTTCCATTCTAATGGTCATATCGACTATGGAAAAATCGAAGATTCATATACTTCCGACCTGGTCATGTACCTGGCGGGCAACCAGTTTATGGTGATGGAAGAGCTGATAAAAGATTTTCTTTCCAAGCATAAGAATATCAAGACTGTTTATGTTGAAACCATTCCCCCAGGGCAGATCCTTAAAGGCCAGATTCTCAAGCAGGGTAAAATCAATGGTAAGAAAACAGCACAGAATCCTGACCTGTATGCCAGCGTAAACCTCGGTCACCTTAAAAAGCTCAAGGGCAAGAAGCTGATGAAGGACTACATGGTATATACCCATAATAAACTTGAGCTGATGGTAGCCAAAGGCAATCCAAAGAATATCAGGGGTGCACAGGATCTGGGACGCGATGACCTGGTACAGTCTCATCCGAACCCGCTAACAGAGGGTATTTTCAAGTTCTACGGCACACAGATGCTGAAAGACCTGGGGCTGTATGAGAAAGTGACTAATGACCAGAAGTGTAAAGGTTGCTGGGCGGTACCAGGCAAAACCTGGTTTACAGAGCGCCATCATCGTGAAACACCTCACCGTATTGAAAATGGCCAGGCGGATGTAGGTATCGTATGGACAACTGAAGTTAAGCATGCCCAGGCGGAAAATCGCAAGGTAGACGGTGTAAGCATCGCAGCGCCTCACAATATGTCACATAAAGTTGGTTATGCTATTGGCACGCTGACTTCAGCACGTAACAAGGATAATGCGAGTGCGTACCTGGCATATCTTGCAACGGATGCGGCTCAGGATATCTATGCAAAATATGGTTTTGTTAAAGCCAGTGCTGATGAGCTTAAGATTAAAGAGATTCCAGCGAAGAAATAATCAGTAATGGTAGATGCTGATTCTTCAGGAATTACTTGCCCGTAGAGACGGTATCAGCAGTTTCTACGGGTACTGCTAAACTCCAGATAAAGCCTTTATCTGGAGTTTTTTTATGACTGAACGTTACGACCTGATTGTTATCGGCTCAGGGCCTGCCGGGCAGAAAGCCGCCGTTCAGGCAGCAAAAATTAATAAGCGCGTAGCGATAATCGAGCGTGGGAGAGAGATTGGTGGTGTTGCAGTGCATACCGGTACGATTCCAAGTAAAACACTGCGTGAAGCGGCGATGTATCTTTCCGGATATGACCAGCGTGGACTCTACGGTAAAAGCTATCGATTAAAAGAAGATCTTTGCATGGAAGACCTGATGCAACGTGTGGCAATTACCATCAACCAGGAAACCGAGGTGATGTCGCATCAGCTGCGACGTAATAATGTCGAGATCATTCAGGGTACAGGTTCATTTATAGATCCGCACCGCATCCAGATTGAAAGTCGTCATGGAAAAATATCAGAAGTGATGGCTGATCATGTGTTGCTGGCCACCGGTACGAGGCCACATCGGCCAGAACACATTCCGTTTGACGGTGAAGTAGTTGCCGATAGCGATGATATTCTTTACCTGAAAAAGCTTCCACGTAGCATGGCGGTGATTGGTGCCGGAGTTATCGGTGTTGAATATGCTTCGATATTTAGTGCGCTTGATATCAAGATTACACTGGTCGATGGCCGTACCGATATGATGAGCTTTATGGATCGTGAAATCATTGATGAGCTGACTCACCTGATGCGCGACCGTGGCACCATCATCCGCCTGGGTGAAAATGTCTGTAGTGTAGAAAAAAATGAAGATAACCAGGCGGTGATCACACTGGAAAGTGGTAAACGCTTCTGTGCCGACCTGGTCATGTTTGCCGCAGGGCGTATCGGCTGTGTCAATTCACTTAATCTGGAGGCAGCTGGCTTACGAGCGAATAGCCGTGGACAGATTGAGGTCAATGAATACTACCAGACCGAGGTACCGCATATTTATGCGGCCGGCGATCTTATAGGCTTTCCCAGTCTCGCATCAACCTCGATGGAACAGGGCAGGCTGGCGACGCGTCATGCCTTTGGTATGAGCTTGCATTCCCATCCCGAGTTATTTCCTTTTGGTGTTTATGCCGTGCCCGAAATGAGTATGGTGGGCAAGACTGAAGCTGAGCTGACGCGAGAAAAAATCCCCTATGAAGTTGGTATTGCGCGCCTCAAGGAAACTGCGCGCGGCCATATAATGGGCTTGCAGGAAGGTATGCTTAAACTGATTTTCAGTCTCGAAGACAGAAAATTACTGGGTGTGCATGTGTTGGGTGAAGAGGCGACAGAGCTGGTACATATCGGTCAGGCAGTACTGGCACTTGAGGGCGATCTGGATTATTTTGTCGAGAACGTCTTCAACTACCCCACGCTGGCGGAAGCCTACAAAATTGCAGCCCTGGATGCCTGTAACCGCATGGTGGGATAAAACTGTCTTCTGTGTCAGGACCAGGAGGCGCTAGCCACGCGCGAGTAACGCACGAAGATCAATCACCGCTGCATTCGCCCGTGAAATATAATTCGCCATTACCAGTGAATGATTGGCAAATACGCCGAATCCACCGCCATTGAGAATCACCGGACTCCACACGGTTTCCTGTGTGGCTTCCAGTTCACGAATAATCTGCTGCAGGCTCACCTGGGCATTTTTCTTGCGAAGAATATCCTGGAAATCGGTTTCTGCTGCTTTTAGCAGGTGTCGTAGCGCCCAGGCGCTACCGCGAGCTTCATAGAAGACATCATCGATTTTAAGCCAGGGTGTTTTTACCTCGAGCATCTGCTGCCCGGGAGTCGATTGCTGTGCTTCAGCATCGCCCGCCAGGTCGGTGTTCAGGCGTTCCTGCCCAACACTGGCACTGAGTCTTTGTGAAAGGCTACCCAGGCGTTTCGAGACCATGCCCAGCCATTCGTTCAGGTTGTCGGCGCGTGCGTAAAACTGTGCATCCTGGGTATCGTTATCCGCAATACGCCCCAGGTAGCGATAGAGGGATTCAATCGCATGACGATACTCGGACTCAGCAGGAGGTAGCATCCAGGATTCTGAGTCTATACGGAACTGGTTTTCGGCATTCACCATATCAGTGTCTTCAACTGACTGTGACTGTGATCGAGTAAAGTCATTTCTCAGGGCCAGGGTGAGGTCACGTATTTGTGAAAGTACACCAAACTCCCAGTTAGGAATATTGTCCATAAACAGACTGGGGGGTGTGATATCGTTACTAAGGTAACCGCCCGGTTTA
>JBFHVK010000018.1:0-17967 GCA_041589615.1 Gammaproteobacteria bacterium
TGTCATAGGTTCCTGTTCTAGATCAAACGAATCAACAGGTAGTGCCTGTGCACCAAATTTAAGTCTTGGGTCAGGCCATGTGTCAGCGGCTACCGATTGGTCTATATAGGCTTTTGACTTGAGATCAAAACTCTTTATTAGCGTGTCACGCTCTATGGCAATACGCTCCGCGTCTTCTAGCGACATTCCCTGAAATGTCGACACCTGCTGTGCGCCAGCCGAAGCCATGTAAACAATACTGCAAAGGATTGATAAAATTTTGGTAAAAGTTTTTATAGGGTTCATTCCATTCTCCAGACCGAGTTCGGCCCACATACAAATACTGTTTATTACAAACAGCATACCTCAACTGTATACAACAGTTGTAATAATTGGAGAATGGCTAAATTTGCAGTTCGGTGGTGAACTGTATGGGAGGTGGACTGACCTGGTGATATTGCCAGCTCTGGTAGTGCAGTGAAATATCAGCTAACTGGCTCGCATTATCATTTTCAATAATGACCAGAATGGGGAAAAATTCAAAGGTATCAGCGAGGGTCATTGCACTCTGGCTATACCCAAGCTGGTCCTGCTGAGCATCAACCGTTTCACATAAAGCAGGTGGGCAACCACAATCACTCATATCCATTGAATCCATCTGGCTATGATCCATCATTGCCATATCATGAGACATTTGCATATTCTGCTGCATAGCTGCATGTACGGGCAACTGCAGGCTAATATTTAACACAGAAATCACGAACATCACCAGTACCAGCCTGGTGTATCGTTTGATGCTATTTATTCTGTAGTTGCAAAATGTCATGGTATGTTGATTATAACAGCTCGTAAGAATGTGACAAGAACCGCAATCAAATGTTCCCGGAACCTGATCCATCTGTATAAAATTATAGTATAAAATATTGGCTGGCATGGCAAAGACATGCTCTAACATAGCCAATTTCCAGCTAATTCTATAGAATAGAGTCATCCTTGGACCATTCAACTTTCACCATCTCAGTTCAGAGCCTGATTAAATGCAGCATGTAAGAACCCCGGCATTATTTCTGACAGTATGTATGATCCTGTTTGGCCATGCTCAGGCAGACACAGCAGTGAGTGCCTGCAGGCAAATCACTGATACTAATCAACGTCTGGAATGCTATGACCAGATGACCATTCAGGTCGCTGCGCCTATTACGGATACGGTACTGGATGAGCGGATCAAGCAGGAGGCTGCAAACATGGAAAATAGTTTCAGCCTGACGGCACATCATTCGTCCTACCTGCTTCCTCTCACCTATGCCACTAATCCGAATTCTGACGTTTTTAACTTCACAGATAACCCGGGGCCAGAAGAAATCGACCTTGAAAACCTGGAAGTAAAGTTCCAGATCAGCTTTCGAGTCCCCATTAAGAATAAATTTCTTTTTAGAAATAGCGAACTCTGGTTTGGCTATACCCAGCTCTCTTTATGGCAGCTCTACGATTCTGATAATTCAGCTCCTTTCCGTGAGACCAATTACGAACCAGAGATTATCTGGTCATTTCTAGCCAATGAATCTTTTGGAGATTTAAAACTAACTCATTTCAGTATTGCATTAAGCCATCAGTCCAATGGTCGATCGGAACCGCTTTCACGTAGCTGGAACCGCATATATCTAAATACCATATGGGCACATAAAAAATGGGCCTTCAGTTTCAGGCCCTGGTATCGTATTCCAGAAAGCAAAGACGATGATGACAATCCGGACATCGATAACTATATGGGACATTTTGATTTCAGGGCCGCCTACAAGGAAGACGATCATCAGTTTTCTACGGTTATTCGAAGTGCCATTGATGAAGACAATCCACACAGCTTTTACGAACTGGGCTACAGCTTTTCGATTAACCGAAAATTCCGAGGTTATGTGCAGTTTGTGAGTGGCTATGGAGAATCGCTACTAGATTACAACCACAGAAACAAACGCTTTAGCATCGGCATTATGCTGAATGACTGGTTTTGATGTTGACGCCCGATTAATCCTTCCTCATACACTGTCACATCTATACAGGCCTGTACCTTATATATAACAGGCTTAAAATATCTTTAGAAAAGAGCCTGAAGACTATGCATATTTTCCTACATAATCTGTCTATAAATACTGACCTGTTTCCACCCATTCAATCCAGTGCCTTATTATGGTGTATTCTATAAAATATATTGTCACTGCTGTTAATTGCAGTCAGTTTGTATGGATAGCACATCACATGATGTGATTTTAAATGAATATAGAGGGATTTATCATGAACAAGAATGTCTACATAGGACTTATGGGGGGGCTGCTAGTACTTTCAAGCCAGGCCGCATGGTCGGTTAGTTTGCCTGTCGCAGGTGATTATAGTATTTCTGGCACCACTGCTGCTGCCCGTCCCGAACTGGCTGGCGTTGTACTGGAAGACCTGATCACCAGTTACTCTTTCACCGGAAGTGCAGGCCAGACACTTGAAGGCACTATACAGAATCGTGTTGTCCGCAGTATTGATGGTACGGTTGATTTTTACTGGCGCATTATGTCAAGCGGGGGCAATGATGATATAGATGCTTTCCGTGTTATCGGTTTTGACGGTTATACACTGGATGCGGACTGGCGTATAGATGGCCTGGGAACAGCTTCACCAGATATTGCGCGTTACTTTGGGCCTGGATCAGGTGCTGTTAATTTTCTGTTTGATAGCGATCCTGTTGGCCTGAATGCTGCTGGTGGCTATGATGAATCAGTATTTTTCTTCCTTGATACTGATGCAACACATTATGATTTTAGCGGTCAATTTGACCTGCTATGTGCTGGCACAGGCTGCATATCGTCTCTCTATGATACCTTTGCACCCTCAGCCGTACCAGTGCCTGCAGCCATATGGTTAATGGGTTCCGGACTGCTTGGACTTGCTGGTTTCGCTCGCAGAAATAAAACTGCCTGATTTAATTTATCGACCACTACTTACCGAGCTCTACCTCCAGGTAGAGCTCTACTTTACCGACTCTCTTAAAAATCATCACACACATATTGTCATGATTCATAGCTCTTGAGTAATATCAAATTAAATTAACCTGATGGATGGCAAGCTGTGCTGCATATACATGTACACCTTGAAATAACTACTCAGAAAACTCTGGAGTATTACAATGCTGTCCACAAAAATCTATATCTCTACCATATTGATTCTTCTGTGTATTATTTTTGCGGGAATCTATAAATTTATATTCCAGGGTGCAACCACGAAATCACCAGACAATCGAATCATTATTCACCTGACTGAAGACGAACGACACATCGTACTAAGCGAGATGCGTAACTTTCTATTAAGTGTTCAACAGATTTCCAGGGGTATTGCGGATGAAGATATGGAATTAGTTTCCCGAGCAGCAAAAAAATCGGGAAATACTATACAGAGAGATATGCCCGGCAGCCTGATTGGTAAACTACCTATAGAATTCAAACAACTGGGTTTTGATACGCATAACCGTTTTGACCAGATTTCCATGGATGCTGAATCACTATCAGATCGTCAACATACGCTGGAGCAGATAGCTGAATTAATGCAAAACTGTATTGCCTGTCATGACACTTATCAGTTTACAGTTGAAAATAAATAATCACTGCTGCATCGCTGTAGAAAAACAATATTTAGAAAAACCGAGATTGGCAGGTAATACTCAGCTACCCAGATATCTAGCTGAAATCTAGCGCTGCCTTTGAAAAGTTAAACTAGCTCTAGGGAGAGTGCCTGACAACATCATCAAAAAACGGCACATATTCCGTCCAGTCACGAATCGAACCCATATGAGAAAACACGACAATACCATTCTTGTCTAGTACATAGGTAGCTGGAAATACTCTTGCAAGCTTACGATCTGCGATTCGACTGCCATCCTTCAATGTCAGCTCTTTATCTTCATCACTTTTCACACCGGAATCAGATAATGGTAATGCAGTTACACCATGCTTCTTTGTCCATGCGCGTGATATTTCTATAGGTTCCCGAACCTGCAATACAACAAATGCCACTTTATCCTTATGTTGACTATTAAGTATTTGATAAAGATCGATCAGGGTACCAAACTCATGTCTACAGGATGGGCACCAGCGAGCCCAGAAGTGAAGGAAAACCACTTTGCCTTTTAAATCTGAAAGCGTTTGACTCACCCCCTGTTGGTCGGTAAATCTCAGATCATAGAATCGCTGCCCCAGACGGGCGCCTGTATCAGCCATTCTCGACTGCTTTTCTGATTTATACGGCCCCCATGATCGAGGCCATGCCTGCCTGTCAAAAACAATTTCGTCATCGACCGAATACAGCATGCATTTCTGTTGCGTGTAACGACCACACGCAGCAAGCGCTGCTTCTCTTGCCTGTTCAGATGTGGCTTCATTCGATTTCCATGACCAGGCACCACCCGAAGCAATTGCAAATGCACGATGCTGACCCGCATATATGTAATCAAACTGGTAACTATCGACAGCCTTCTGGTCAACGTGGGGAATATGTATAGTTTCATCTGCAACTGAAAGCGATGGAAGCATCAGAAGGATGAGTATCGCAGGAATCTTCAAGTGGCCAGAGTATGTCATTAACACTCGATATATCAGTTTCAGTTAAACAAAAGGCTCCTAAGGTCGGAGCCAAATCGTCATGTAGTGGTTGGTAGTCCCTTATTATTGTATTTTTATCCCTAAATCGGTACAACACATATGTTCTACCCTGGATCTGGGCAGAAAAACCTGTCATTTGATCTTTTTGTATAGCGACAGGTTTTTCTGCATCGGCTCCTCACCAGTAACCTCTAACTAGTCTACATCCTCCCAGCCTGTAATCATCGCCTTGATATGGGATGTAACAGTATGTCCAGCTGTTGCCAGGTATACGTGTGCGATAAAGAATATCAGCATCATAAACGCGGCAACCACATGGAAGAAGGCAACCCATTCCAGACTTAACCAGCCGAAGCCCCAGTCATTCCATGAAGCATAGAACAGGTAGAACCAGCCAGTTGTCCAGATCAGTGGATTGATAATCAGCAGTACGAACAGGTATGCCAGTCGCTGCAGCGGATTATGCTTTCTCACTGTAGTCTGCTTGAAGGGATGTGGTGCATCGGTGAAGATACCGGTGAGGTAAAACTTCATCATTGCATCCACTTTCTCCATAGTCGGTATGTACTGTTTCCATTCGCCAGTGGTGAAGTGCCAGAAAATGGCAAATACCCACAGACTCACCAGTGTCCAGGCGGCAATGGTGTGATAATCCGTTGCAGCCTGAAAACCAAACAGTGTATACAGCCCATGCACTTCAAAGCCAGTCAACATCATAAAGATGATGAGGAATGCCTGAGACCAGTGCCAGAAACGTTCGAAACGTTTAAATATATAGATTCTTTCAGCAGACATGATCTCAGCCTCCTCTCTTATGCATGAAGTAACGAATGGCACCGTGGAATAACACACCGATCAATGTCAGCAGGGCAATCGCCAGGCCAATTTTATCGAGTAACGGAGTGTTATTTGCGCCTGGAATATAGAGGCCTTCAACATTTGCAAGGCGTCCGTTTTCCTTATGACACTGCCAACAATCTACAGCATCTTCCTTAGGCGCGACCATATGAGTGATAGGCCAGCTCATTTCTGTTTCGACGAAACCAACTTCACCACTGAACTCTTTGCCGACATGATCCATGCCGTGCTGAACTGCTTTGGTGAAATCAAAGTTTTTCCACAATGCGGTTTCCTTATCGTCCGACAGGCTGGTAACAACCAGTTTGTTGTTTACCTTGTCATACATCTGCTTGCCGCGGAAAACCTTGGTTGGCCATACCCTGGACTTACCGTCAGTTGAACTACCGGTAAAGGAGTTAATTTTAACTACCTGGGTTGGATCAAATGTATCATCCGCCAGTGTCCATTTAACTTCTCCATTAAACCACTGATATTCTGGCACCACGTAGCGATCATGGGTGAAATCACCTTTCTTGCTATCGTATTTGACCTTACCATCCGAGCCCTTGATCTTGATAGGCTTACCATGTTCATCCATCTTGCCACCAGTAGACCAGTCCCAGGTCATTTTGGTGAACTGGTTGCCACGTGCATAAGCAGGAATGTGACATACCTGGCAAGCCAGCTTTTCTGTATGCTCATTCATTTTAGACAGGTTACCCTCGTGAGGTGCATTGTCATGGCAGGCAACACAGGTAGCTGTATTACGCTCATCAAGACTACCTGGAATCAGGTGACCTTTATCATCCTTGGCAGTTGGCTGATAGCGACTACCGGCTACTTCATGGGAATCTGCAGTGTGACATTTGGAGCAGCTGAAGTTCAGGCCTTCCGCATCCATATGTACATCCAGATACTTTTTGGGGTTTACCAGTGAAGTATCAAGATCACCATGTTTTACCGCATCTCCACCACCACCGCGGAAGTGACATGCACCACAGGTTTCACGAGAGGTTTTACCTACATTCTGTGCAATATTCTTCAGGTCGGTAGGTGGCCTGAACTTGCCTGATTTGGGTGGCCACTCGATAGTGTCGTAATTAGGATGACCTGCAAGACCTGGCAGTTTCTTGTATTTGCCAGTGGTGTCGTGACACACCAGGCAGTCAACCTTCTCTTCTGCTGTGAAATCAAACTTGTCATCCTCCCAGCCATAGCCGATATGACAGGCAGTACAGAACTTGTAATTTGATGGCACAGAGGTACAGAAGTTATTGATGACGTGCTTCTTACCCAGATGCTGGTCAGTATCTGGATTGATGTAATCCCACTTCCAGTGCTTGGTCGTATGTAACTGCTTGGCTGCCTCGGTATGGCATTCAATACAGGCCTTGGTGACTTCAGGTCCATTTTTGAAGTTCACATCCAGTTCTTCGAACTTGGAGTGATCCGCAGTGGACTTGCTCTTTTTAGCGGCTGCATCTTCTGCTGTATCTGCCACCGCCTGAGCAGCGCCGGGCAAGAGCAGTCCGGCCGCACCCAGGCTGATGACAAGCATCATCACCATTGAGCTCGCTGTTTTATTTATAAAAGACATAATACATCCTCACAGGATTTTAGATTCGCTTGATTAACAACCATCATCAGACTTGCCACCACCGGCACCACCACCACCAGGCTTCGTCTTAATCAGCTTGGGTGCAGGTTTGCTGTCATCAAAGTTAACAAACTGTTTCTGGTCTTCTGCCACATACCCCATGATCTCACCCACTTGAGGGCCAAACATGCGTCCCATCAGGCCGGAGTTCATCAGGCCGATATAAGTTTTACCGTCATCTTTCTTATAGACAGTAATAGTACATGGCATGAGTATTGAGAGGATGCGAGTAGCATCATTTTTCAGGATAGGGCCTGAGTACTTGGTGCTACAGGCCTCAATCAGCAAGACAGGAGGTACATTACCACCAGCATTTGCAACTGCCTTAGCGGGATTACGTAAACCAGACAATGTCCAGCCATTGGCTGACAGGCCCTGGATATTACGCTGTATCCTTGCTGCCGTTTCCTCAACCCCGTACGGGCTGGGTACTTCACGAAGCATTAAATCACCCGCCATATTCCAGCCGACTACACCGACGAATACGACCCCTAAGATAAAACCAACCACTGCTTTTAACATGACGTGTCTCCAATATTGCTGGATTTAAAATTAACTTTCTAAAAAATTCCCTGATAATTAATTAATATATTAGAACGTGCTAATTTTCTTTGCGTTAAAACAACAAAAACATTAGGCAGAAATAAATAAATTTTATGATGTTGCCCAGCCAATAAGTAATATCGCAAATGGACTAAACGCAATTTGAAATCACTGATACGGTAATATGACATACAACTTATTTAATTATTATTCTATACGTAATGCAGATCGTCCTATGATCTGAGTTTGGGCCATGCAAAACACCGCCCTGCGGGCATGGCGCAGTGAAAGAATGCCTTCAGCAAAATCTCTTGTAAAGGAATAACTCTGGAAAAACTTATTTAAAATCAATAAAAGAGCAATTACAACACATTAGCCGGATCATAGATGAACCAGAATAGAACAGTAGAATAGATAAGGATTATCTATTCTAAGGTATTATTCACCCCTAACTTGCCTTAGCAGAAATCAGCTGCTGTTCACGATCCTGGAGAAACCGACCAATTGAGTCAGGTATTAGCGGCTTACTATAGAGATATCCCTGTATATAGTCACAACCTTTACTCACCAGATAATCACGTTGTAATGTGGTTTCCACACCTTCGGCAAGTATTTCAAGATTAAGACTACGTCCCATAGATATAATCGCATCAACCAGTGATGAAGAGTTAACATTCGAGTCTAGATAGCTCACAAAACTACGATCTATCTTGAGTACATCAAATGGTAATTGTGAAAGGTAACTTAGTGATGAATAACCTGTACCAAAATCGTCAAGTGCAGTTCTGATCCCCGCATCTTTGAACTGGTGTAAGGCACTGGTTAAACTGGAAATATTATCAGTGAATGCCGTTTCAGTTAGCTCTAGCTCAATATCAGATGTTTTTAGCTGATAGCGATCCAGGCAATCGGTTATATATTGAACCAGATTATGCTTGTGTATTTGTAAACTGGACATATTAATGGCGACTTTAAAATCTTCAAATCCGGAAGCATGCCATAGAGACAGTTGTTTACATACCTGGCGAATAACAAAATCACCAATGGGTATGATCAAACCCGATTCTTCTGCTAGTGGAATGAATTCGTCCGGTGACACGAATCCATATTGATCACTATTCCAACGTATCAAGGCTTCGAAGCCGGAGATTTCCTGAGTTTTCATCTGTATCTGGGGTTGATACTGTAATGTGAATTCTTCATTATCTATAGCCCTACGCAGCTCAGATAACATGGATATCTTGCGCCGAGAAGTTGATGTGATCTGTGGGGAATAAACATGGCTAAGTGGATCTGTAGAAATAGAAACCTGGCGACAAACTTCACCGGCATTATCCAGTAAGGTTTCTACTGCTTCATTATCATATGCATAAGCAGCACCGATACAGGGTGTAATATATAGTTCGTAATTCTCCAGTGTAAATGGTTGTGACATAACCTGAGAAATCATATTGATTGTATTTGCAAGACCAGCCTCCTTATTATTATCTAAATAAAAGAATGCGAACTCGGAAGCATCGAGCTTAAATACATCAAAAATTGAATGAGTAATATCTGGTTGTATTTTTTCATATATCTTTAATAATCGTTTAGATATGCATACAAGCAATTCTCTATAAACATGTTTGCCTAGAGTATTCTTTATATTATCTAACTCGTAAAAACTCACCCTCACTACACTAAGCGGTATAGAAAATGATACTTCACCATGTGAAAGTATTTCTTCCAGCATATATTTATTAGGTAAATTAGTGATACGATTGAAAAAAGCAAGACTGTAGAGCCGTTTCTTTGTAGAAAATAACTCTGTAATATTACGGATGAGAACAAGCACATGCTTATCAGTTTCTCTGACTAGCCTATATTCGAGGCGTTGCTCAACACCATCTAGCACAACGGTTTCTTCAATAGACTGGATACCATGACCATGAAGGGCCATGTTTATCAGATATGAGTTATTAGAAAGAACAGTTTTATGAATATCGAGATACGAAACATCAGAAAACTCATCGCTATTTTCAACTAACTTATGATATAAAATATCTCCACTTTCATTTGTGCGAATAATTCTATCTGGAATAGCTTGTAGAAGTGAACGCATTGATGATTCTTTTTCATATAGCTTGTGCCTGTTTTCACTAGACTTAAGTAGATTATTGAGCCTCTGGAGGAGAATCTTCCAACTGACCGGCTTATGTGTAAAATCAGTTGCACCAGCCTCGAAAGCTTGCTGCACTGATTCTATATCTTCCTCGCCAGTGAGCATCATTATAGGTGTATGCGTGCATTTATCATTCTTTCTGATAATTTCGCATACTTCTATACCACTCATTTCTGGCATATTAATGTCAAGCACTATAGCATCAGGTGTAAAACTGGCGAGTAATGAAATGGCCTCAAACCCACTACTAGCACATACAACCTGATAGCAATTCTTTACCAGCACATTCTTGGCAACTTCAGTTAGTGCATTATCATCATCAATGATTAGTATTTTATATTTTTGCTCTAAATTTGTATTCTGGTTTATAACATCTAGGTGGTTATTCATATTATTTCTCTCTGAATCAGACATGTTAGTCATCAATACAATTCATAAGCATTGACAATGATTTTTCACTTTCAAATAACTTCTGCTTTGCAAGCATGTGTTGAAGTGTGTTATCAAGTCGTTTCTGGAGAATTTTCCAGTTGACTGGTTTACGAACAAAATCTGTAGCACCATATGCAAAAGCCTGATCTACAGTAGAATTATTAAAATTACCCGATATAACTATTACAGGAATATCAAGACCTTTATCAGAAAGCCTTAACAGCTGACAGAGCTCGAAACCATTCACTCTGGGCATAGACAAATCCAGTAAGACAGCAGAGATATCTGATTCAGTAAAAATTTGTATTGCTTCATTTGCATTGCACGCCACTTCAACCGCATAACCATTTTTTTCCAGCACCTGTCTTGCAAGAAAACCAAGGGTTTTATCATCATCAACAATTAGAATTGTCTTATGGTTCGATTCTATATTTTCAAATTCACATGTTGGTGAGTCGTTATTGAGTTGTATTGATTGCTGTATATTCATCATGTTTCTCACACAGAAGAGACTAAGTTTATATACACAAGTGCAATAGGGATGCCAATAGTGGGGGACCACTAAGAACCGATAAATAACTCAATATATTCAGATACTTAGTAGGAAACAGCAGATTTGGAGGTAGCCAGGATGAGTAATATAGATTAGGACTAAAGGAATATTATTAATGCGCATCGCAAAATGCGAATTGCTATGCGAAATTTACACGTCGACCCAGCTTTGCTTTTTACGGTAAATAGTCGAAGGGCTAATATCGAGCATTGCGGCCGCTTTGGGAATATTGTTATCACATATAGCAATAGCCCTTTCAATAATATCTCTTTCTTCCATCCATAAAGGCCTGATGGTTTGATCATCATCGACACAGATTTCCTTCACCGTATGCCTGATATCTGGTTTAATTGTATTATTCTCATCATATCTCGATGGAATACTTTCCTGGACCTGAAGAGTAGATGGCAACATATCCAGAGTCACTGATTCTCCATCGTTAAGAACAACAACCTGCCTTATCAAGTTCTGCAACTGCCTGACATTACCTGGCCATTCATTATTCATAAATGATTCTTTAACTGAATCAGTAAAACCGATAAAATGCTTACCTTCCTCACCTGCATATTTTTTCAGAAAATAATCTGCAATGAGAAGGCAGTCAGAATCCCTTTCCCTCAATGGAGGTAAATGAAGAGGAATAACATGCAGCCTGAAATAAAGATCTTCTCTGAATCTACCCTGCCGAACCTCTTCTAATGGATCTCTATTCGTTGCACAGACTATACGTACATCAACTTCCTCTTCCTTACTACCGCCAACCTTCTGGAAAGTACCCATTTGGGTAAACCTGAGTAACTTACTCTGAAGCTGCATATCCATTTCACATATTTCATCCAGGAAGAGAGTTCCTCCATGAGCCCTGCTCACAGCACCTGATCTTGCTGATACTGCCCCCGTAAAAGCACCTTTTACATGCCCGAAAATCTCACTCTCAATGAGATCTTTAGGTATTGCTGCACAGTTTAATGCAATGAATGGTTCGGATTTACGATCACTTTGCATATGTATGGCATTAGCACAAACCTCCTTACCTGTGCCACTCTCACCAGTAATGAAAATAGTTGCACGACTTGATGCTGCGCTTTCTATGATGCGATATATACTCTGCATTTCCAGTGATGCACCAATGAATCCCTGAAAACTATCACGCGCAAAGTTATCTCTGTATATTTCCAGTGTATTTGCCATTTGGTGCTGTTTTAATGCATTGTTAACTGTAACACCTAGCCGTTTACCATCGAATGGCTTCACCAGATAATCAATTGCTCCCAGGCGAACTGCCTCAAGTGCAAATTCTGCAGAATTTTCGGCCGTTATAACAATTACACTTACTGGTAATTCATGGTTATGAATATAATTTAATATTTCCATACCATTCATGTCTGGTAAATTTAAGTCAAGTAAAATAAGTGATGGCAGATTATGGTTAATAATATGTAAAGCCTCTTCTCCATTATCTACATGTTCAACCTTACATCTTACCTTATCAAGATAACCTCGATATAGCGTTGCCATACTCAGGCTATCTTCTATTAGTAATACGCGGGGATTATTATTCATATAATTCCAGGTCCGATATGTTACATAAGTATTATGACTGATCTGACATATTAAAATGTCTATCAAACCAGTCAAATGTAGTGGCTGCCACTTCAACCAGTTCAGGTATTATTTTATTAGCAGCATCAATATCATTTGATTTACAGGCTTTTTCAAGCTCTTTTGATAAAACATGCATATACTTAGCACCGAATGTAATAGAGGTGCTTTTCAAGGTATGGGCTTCATCACCAATAATGACAATATCATCAACAGGATCAAGTTCGATAATGTGCTGCATTCGGGCTCTAGACTCATTAAGAAATATTTCAATCATCCTGGGCACTAGCTCTTCCGATGTATCTTCAGCAAGTGTCACAAATGCAGATTCATCAATAAGATCGACTTTTAAATCAGGCTGATTCTTCATATTAGACATTTGATTATCACCTTGGACTGAAGGATTAATCCATTTATCAACGATTTTTAATAAATCATTCCTGCTGACAGGTTTAGTTATATAATCATTCATTCCTGTTTCAATGCATTTTTCGAGATCTTCTTTAACAGCATTAGCAGTCATAGCGACTATTGGTATTTCTGACTTAGATGGATCTTCCATCTGTCGTATCAAGCTTGTTGCCTGCAAACCATCCATTACCGGCATTCTCATATCCATTAATATTAGATCATACTGATTATCCTTATGTAGATTCAAAGCCTCAGATCCATCATTTGCAATATCAACCTGATAACCTGCCTTCTTAAGCATGCCAGAACCAACCATCTGATTTGCTTCGCTATCATCAACTAATAATATTATAGGTTTAACTGTAGAGTTAGATTCCATATTATCAGTATTATTTTTTACTGTTTTAATGCAACTGTTATCAGTTTCCTGATACTTAGCCTCTATCATTTTTTTAATATCGCATCGAGTGATAGGATTCTGATACATATACGTGCATTTAAAATCTATCGACACCTTCCTGGAATCCGTCAATAAAATGCTATTTTTATTAGCCTCACTTCGTGCTTTGAGGCTATCTTTATTGCTTATATCATCTGTAAGCAAAATATCTGCTGTCATTATGTTATTTTCTATAATAAGTCCCATGTTGCCACACTGCATTTCAATATAACGTTTCTGTAATCCATCATCCATCAAAATACAGATACTTTTATTTATAAATTCTGCTTTTAGCTCTGGCACTTCACTTTTTGGTTTCTCTCTCAATGGCAGTGAGATGATGAACTTGCTGCCGGCACCCAGCTTACTCTCAGCACGAATATCGCCACCCATCATATTTATTAAGCGTTTTGAAATTGCCAGCCCAAGACCAGAACCATCATAATCAGATGAAAGATCATTCTCTACCTGTGAAAACTCCTTGAATAAATGGCTCATTTCACTTTCACTAAGTCCAATACCAGTATCTTCAACAATAATCTCAACACCATCCACACCGTCAATCTGTTTATTCAGCATTGATATACCAACGCCTCCAAGACGAGTAAATTTTATTGAGTTATTTACAAGATTAATAAGGACCTGACGTATCTTGGCTTCGTCCACTCTTATTACTTTAGGAACACTAAGGTCAATGAAACTGGACAGACTCAGATCCTTATCTCTGGCGATTGGATTAAGAATCTCAATGACACTATTTATCATAGTGTCTACATCAACATCCGCAGAGTATACCTCCATTAATCCACTTTCAATTTTCGAGAAATCAAGTATATTATTGACTATGCTCAGTAATCCTCTACCTGACTTTCTCGCAGTACTGATATATTTCTCCTGCTCGATATTCATCTCAGTATCAGCCATTAACTCCATCGTACCTAGCACTGCATTAATAGGTGTACGTATCTCATGACTCATACTTGCAAGAAATCTCGTCTTTGCTTCATTTGCCTGCTCTGCCTGCTCTTTCGCTGTTTTTAATTCTTCTTCAGATTTTACCTGATCAGTTATATCTCTTATAAAGGACGTGAATAACATTGTATTCTCAACTTCTATAGGTATAACAGTTAGTTCTGCAGGAAATTCTTCTCCATTTTTACGTATTGAGGGAACTTTAACACGCTGGCCAATTACTGGCCCTATTCCGGTCTCGAGGTACTTTTTCATTCCATCATGATGTGCCTGTCTTAGATTTTCAGGTATAACAATACTGGATATTTCACTTCCTAAAACTTCATTTTTATCATATCCATACATCACTTCTGCCGACTTATTAAAATCAAGTATTTCACCTTCTGCATTAATTGTAATAAGCGCATCAAGACTCGCTTGTGTAATTGCAGTTTTCAGTGCTTCATTATATTTAGATTTACTTTGTATTACTTTTTGTTCTGTTAAATCTCGAATCAGGCCGACATAATGTGGCTCATTATGAATTTTAATTTCTGAAACACTTAATTCTACTGGAAAAGATTCACCATCCTTTTTTCTTGCCACCACTTCTCTTGACTTACCTGCCACACTACCCAGCTGATTATTAATAGATCTTTTACCCATACCAATAACCTGATCTGTCTCGATATCAGCCAGTAGAGTAGAAATACCTTTACTCAAAAGCTCTCCCTTTGTATAGCCAAAGGTAATTTCCGCAGCGATATTTGTATCAACAATCTCACCATGCTCATTGATAATGATAAAACCATCAACTGCAGTATTCATTACTGCACGCATTCTTAGCTCACTTTCAATAAGATTATTGCTTATTTTATGTGATGACTGAAGTGAATCATCCAGCTCCTTATATGTAACTGCCATCTGCTCTGACATCATATTAAATGCTCTTGCCACTTCAGATATTTCATCATCACCTTTGATTTCTACAGTAACGCCAGGACCTCCTTCCATTATTTCAATAGCGGCATCAGACAATTTACGTAACATTCGCGTTAGATATACTGCAAGTAACAATGATAAAATAACAACTATAAGAATCTCAGCTAAGGCTATAGAAAGCAGTTTATTTCGTGCATCAGATACAATATTTTCAAGTTGTTCAACAGATAGTCCAATCTCTACTCGACCATATATTTCATTATTAATCTTAATATTATTAGCTGTATCAAATATACCATCACTCACCAGATCAAACCGTACATCTTCTACGAACTTACGTGAAAGTAATTCTTCATTACCACCTTCCGACAGAATTGTAGATTTATCGTATATTTTTACATATTCGACCTCAGGTATCCTCAAAACATCGCTGACAAAACTATCGAGTTTTGCAAGATCTGTAGCTAGAATTGAGTCCTGTGCCATCGATGTGAATATTCGAGTTGTTGACTCTGCTCTTTTAGTCAATGCATCCTGATTCAGGTTACTAAGGTTATCTAAACTGAACCATACGAGTGTAAATAGAGCTGCCGATTGCAGCAACGCAATACCTAGAACAGTTTTTATACTAAATGACATATTCATGTCTATTCACTACCTTTTAATAACCAGTCTGTTTCTACAATATCTAGAAATCTAATAGAATCCCATTCTTCATCATCCGCTGCTTTTACACTTTTGAATTTAATATTTGATAATAATTCTTTTCCTTTTTCTGTTGTGTCCATGTCTACCAGTTCCTTCTGTATTAAATTCACAACTTGATTACTAACTCGTGGATGTGCTGCAAATGCATGAGGTGTATATCCATTAGACTTCCACAATATTTTTAGTTGTGATCGAACTGATTCATCAATTGCATTAAAAGTACGCTGTATTCCACCTCCTGCCGGATACAAACCTTTTGCAACCGATTTATAGACAGAAGCATGTGAACCAACATATTTTGCAGTAAAATCAATTTTTTGCTTTTGCAATTCCGAGCGAGGTAGCATGCTGGCTGCGAAGGCAGCTGGAGACGGGAATGCCAGCTGACGTCCTTCAAGTTCTTCTAGCTGTGTAATATCTGTATCTTTCCTTACAATGATGATGCCCTCAATGAGCTTATCCTCCTGGTGTGCGAAAGCTCTGTAACCTGGCTGGATACTGTACACCGCATAGTGGTATGGGTTCATATATGCTAGATCATACTCACCTCTTAACACTCTGCTCTCAAATGTTGGTATATCTGGTGCCGTTCTAAATACCAGTTTTAAGCCTGTTTGTTCACTCATATAATCTAACAATGGTGCCCAGTTTCTCACTAAGGTTGCTGCTGATTGTTGCGGTACGATGCCTACTGTAATGATTTCCTCTTCTTCCAGTTCACTACCAATGCTGGCTAGTGGAACCAGCATCAAAAAATAGCAGATTAACGTCTGAATACTGCCTATCGTTATTTTCATAATATCTCCATAACCTGTTTCATATTGCGCCTGAATAGCAAAGTGCAATTCTAGTGCCATAACTATATTTCCATATAAATCAATAGGATATTAATTATAAGTACGATGAAAGATTACGCCGATTCTGAATTTAGGCAGTCATTCCATTAATTGCATCGCATTCTGCTTTGCAATATGCGAATACACATATCTAAGGATAGACGCAATTGAGAGGTTTTGAGTTAAAACACCGATATATGGACGTTTAAGCTAACTGGCATCTGTTTTGCAACTCTACAGCTAATTATGTATATATTGAGAAGCTTATTATGTATTCAAGCACCGCCATCAATACCTCAATTGACGACGAGTTACAGACACAGGTACTTATCGTCGAGGATCATGCTGCAGAGCAGTTAAGAATCAAGTCCATGATACAGAAAATGGGCTACAGCACTCATTGCGCCTCAAATGGGAAAGAGGCACTTGAAATGCTAGATACGATGGATATCGATATTATTATTTCAGACTGGAAAATGCCTCTCATGGATGGTCTCGAACTCTGCCGTCAAATAAGAAGTGACGACCGATATGAATACCCTTATTTTATTTTACTTACTGGCTGTGATACTCGACCTGATTTAATAGCCGGTATGGATGCAGGGGCCGATGACTTCATCACCAAACCATTTAATAATGAGGAGCTGAGAGTACGTCTTCTTGCAGGTTATCGCATTCAACAGCTTAAACAGCAACTAAACAGTAAAAGTACTCACCTGGAACAGGTTAACAGTGATCTGAAGCAGACTGAGCTATTAATGAGCCAGGATTTACAAACTGCGGCTCACATGCAACAGGAACTCCTTCCGCATGATTATTGCCTGTTTCCAAAATGGGATGCAGCTTCACTGTTCAGGCCCGCAAACTGTGTCTCAGGTGATACATTCAACCTGTTTCGTCTGGGAGATAATACACTTGGGTTTTATCATATCGATGTATCTGGCCATGGAGTATCTGCAGCAATGATGTCATTTACCCTTGCACGTTTAATTGGTGCTGGGCATGGATCAATAGATGAACATTTATGCCAGATACCCTTTACTGAAATTTCACCTGCAGAAATTGTATTGCAACTGAATCAGAGATTTCAGAATGACCAGTTACACACACCATATTTTACAATGATATATGGTGTAATTGACTGCCATACCGGTAAAGCAAAACTATGCCAGGCCGGACATCCTCATCCATTCATTATCAGACAATCAGGCGAAATTATAAAACTGGGTGAAGGAGGGTTTCCTGTAGGTTGTATCGACGATGCAGATTATCATAA